>NZ_CAXYJV010000024.1:0-26889 GCF_964277875.1 uncultured Comamonas sp. | reverse complement strand
GGCTGTAGCTCAGCTGGATAGAGTACTTGGCTACGAACCAAGGGGTCGTGGGTTCGATTCCTGCCAGCCGCACCAAACGTCAAGCCTCAGAGTAGCAATGCTCTGAGGCTTTTTCGTTGCTGGGGCGGGCACCTCCTTGGATCCAACCGCCCCATGAAAAAAGCCGATCTCCATCCAGGAGACCGGCTTGTGACCCGCACAGCGACGGTGCGCTGACAGCTTATTTGGTCGGGCGAATCAGCACATACTGCGTCCACTCACCCCGGCGGAACAGCACATTGACGGGCTTGGACTTGTCGGCCTTGGCAACAGCCGCGTCGAACTGCTTGACGTCATTGATTTCCGTATTGGCAATACCCAGGATCACATCGCCCTGCTTCAGACCCGCGCGGGCAGCGGCCTCATCAGCCGACACAATCTGCACACCACCCTTGAGGTGCATGGACTTGCGCTGTGCATCGGTCAGGTCGGTAACCACCAGACCCAGCTGCTGCGCTGCAGTCGAAGGCTTTGACTTCTCTGGCTCCTTGCTCGAAGCAGCAGCATCTGCATTGGCGTCCGACGGAATTTCGATGATGGTGATCGGCAGGTCCAAGGTCTTGCCACGGCGGAATACGGTGACCATGCTCTTGGAGCCTGGCTTGGTGTTACCCACCCAACGCGGCAGATCGGCCAGCTTCTCCAGCGGCTTGCCGTCGAACTTGGTGATGATGTCACCCGCCTCCACACCAGCCTTCTCGGCAGGCGAGCCACTTTCCACGCCGGTCACCATCGCGCCTTGGGCCTTGCCCAGGCCAATCGATTCGGCCACATCCTTGCTGACGGTGGAAATCTGCACCCCGATCTTGCCGCGCACCACGCGGCCAGTGGCGCGCAACTGGTCGCTCACGCGCACCGCTTCATCGATGGGAATCGAGAACGAGATGCCCATAAAGCCGCCCGAGCGTGAGTAGATCTGGCTGTTGATACCCACGACCTCGCCACGCATGTTCAGCAACGGGCCGCCGGAGTTACCGGGATTGATGGCCACATCGGTCTGGATAAAGGGCAGGTAATCACCAGTGTCGCGCTGCTTGGCGGACACAATGCCGGCGGTCACCGAGTTCTCCAGCCCAAACGGCGAGCCGATCGCCATGACCCACTCACCCACCCGCAGGCGGTTCACGTCACCAATCTTGACGGCAGGCAGGCCCGTGGCCTCGATCTTCACCACCGCCACATCGGTGCGCTTGTCGGCGCCGACGATCTTGGCCTTGAACTCGCGCTTGTCGGTCAGGGTCACGATGACTTCATCGGCGCCATCGACCACATGCGCATTGGTCATCACATAGCCGTCTGCCGTCAGGATGAAGCCGGAGCCCAGGCCGCTGGGCACCTCATCGCCATCCGCGCCTGGGCGCTGCGGGCGTTGTTGCTTGGGGATGCTGGGGACAGGCAGGCCAAAGCGCTTGAAAAACTCCAGCATCTCGGGATCGAGACCACTTTGCGCTTGGCGGCTGGAGACCTTTTCCATCGTGCGAATATTGACCACCGATGGACCGACCTGGTCGACCAGGTCAGTGAAATCAGGCAGGCCACGCACGACCGCAGGCGCGGGGGTTTGGGCTGCCGCTGGCAGCATCATCGCGCTGCTGACGGACAGGATGGCCGCCAGTGCGCTGATCTGAAAAGGCTTCCAACGCTTTAGAGACATATCACTCCTCAATTTGACAATGGGGGCGGCGCAGCATCTGCAGGGACCCAAACCGCTTGCAATGGCGCCGTGCCGCAATTGGAGGGGCCATCTGCCTCAAGGTTCCAAGCGTGCATCACCATCAGATAGGCAGCAAACCACAGGTTTCAAGCCTCTGGCGCTGAAAGTCATAAAAAAACACCTGCACAGCAGGTGTTTTTGGAGGAACTCAGCGCCTGATCAGCACAGGCGCGAGGCCTTGTCGGCACAGCCATCACTGCGCTTTTCTGCATTGAAGGTGGCATTGCGCAAGAAGCCCGCTGGCATTTGCAGGTTGGCAGTAACGCCAATCTGACCGCGTGCCGCCAGCAACTCGTCAAGGCGCGGATCACGCAGCATGATCGTGGAGTTCTGGCCGACCGTCACTTGCTGCTGGACCAGCCCCTGGGCATTAGACCCCGCTGCAGGCCGGCCAGAAGCTGCTGAAGCGACCACCTGGGGAGCAGCGGCTGACGCGATCTGCTGGCGTCCATCATTGCCCGAGCCGTTCGACAGCAGGCCCACACTGTTCCAGCCCACCATGGCGACAGCAGCCACCGTGGCAAAGCCGGCCACCATCTTCCAGCGGAAGACCGAATGGTTGGCAGCATCCTGCACGGCGGCAGGTGTGACAGCCTGCGCAGCGGCCGTGGCCACTGCGGGCACGGCCACATCGCCTGGTGCGGGCTGTCCCTGGGCCACCAACGGTGGCTCCAGCGCAATCTTGGCATTCAATGCATTCAGGAACGCCAGGCTGTCAGAGCACGGCGCATGCGCCGTGCGCATCAGGTCGCCAATGACCTGGTAGGACTGCACCGAGGCGTAGCAATCCGCATCGTCTGCCAGATCCGGCAACGCGGCCAGCAGCTGGCTCAGCGTCTGGTCATCCAATTCACCGTCGATCCAGGCGGACAGCTGCTCACAGGCAGCCTGTGTGCTCTTGTTCAATGCTTGGTTTTCGAGATTCATAGCCATATTCCTAGCGGGCCCCAGGCCCTTGCAGCCAGTCATCACACTCATATCAGCTACCAACGCTTGCCAGACTGGCGTTCAAGCATGGGCTTTACCTTGGCGGAAATCGCCTCGCGGGCACGAAAGATTCGCGACCGCACGGTACCGATGGGGCAATCCATCGCAGCGGCGATGTCTTCGTAAGACATGCCTTCAATCTCACGCAGCACGATCGCCTGGCGCAGGTCCTCGGGCAACGCATCCATCGCGGTATTGACCGCCTGGGCAATTTCCTGGGCGGCAATAACCGTTTCCGGCGTTTCATCTGTGGTTAGTTCGCGCCCGGGCACATAAGTTTCATCGTCATCGTCTTTTCCGCGCAGCGCGCTTTCGGTCATCACCGGATTGCGGCTGAGCTCGACCATCGCCTTCTTGGCGGTATTGACGGCAATCCGGTACAGCCAGGTGTAGAACTGCGCGTCTCCCCGAAACTGCGGGAGTGCACGATAGGCACGCAAGAAAGTCTCCTGGGCCAGGTCAGGCACCAGATCCACATCGCGCACCATGCGCCCGATGAGGCGTTCAATGCGTCGCTGGTACTTGAGTACCAGCAGGCCATAGGCTTTTTGATCTCCTGCCACCGTGCGCTGCACCAGGTGCAGATCGCTGTCATTTGCATTCGGGGTACTGGCCGTTGGCGTTCCCGTCATAAAAGAGGCCCTCTTGGCTACAAGCTTGCAGCTATTGTTGTGGTTGTTCAGCTGTAGGCTTACACCTGATGGATGTTCTGCGGTTCAGCGGCAAGGGACGAGTATAAAACCCGACGAATATCCGGCCAACGCTCTGGATTAGAGGCTTTCACCACCAGCAGCCACTGACTGCGTCCATCGTTTTGCAGCGGCCAGGCCTGCAGCAAAATCCAGCTTTGCCCATCCATCAGCACGGCCAACTGTGCCAGCGCTTGGCGGTGTGCCGATGCCAGCGGGCCTTGCCCGAGGCACCACTGAGAGCCTGTCCAGCACAAACAAGTTCCCTCCCGCCACAGCGGCATACGACAGGCGATCGCCATGGCGAGTACCAACACAGCCACGGCCAGGGCACGCTGCCAGGCAGAAGGGGCGGCCACATGCATCCAGACGAGACCCAGCACAGTCGTGAGCCCCACCCAGCACGCCAATAGCAGACGGATGCGCGAAGGACTCGCCAGCACCCATGTCTGCGGCGCCATCATTGCGCGGGAGCCGTGATGCTGTCCCATGAGGGGGCGCTGAATAGAGACATCACCCCATTGTGCAATACGGCGCTCCGGCATGGCGCAGGGCAAACCCCTGCGGGGAGCACGCGACGCCCTTGCGTTGCCCATGCCCGCCAAAAACGACAAAGGCCTCTGCAGCAGAGGCCTTATCGAGGCATATCAGAAGTGGCGCCGAGACGCCCGCCTCATCACACCCGTTTGAACACCAGCGTACCGTTGGTGCCGCCAAAACCGAAGTTGTTCTTGACGGCGATGTCCAGCTTGGCGTCACGCGCCGTGTTCGCACAGTAGTCCAGATCACATTCCGGATCTTGGTCCACCAGGTTGATGGTCGGGGGAATCTTCTGATCCTTCAACGCCATGACGGTAAAGACGCTCTCGAGGCCGCCAGCACCACCGAGCAAATGCCCGGTCATCGATTTGGTCGAGCTGACCACCATCTTCTTGGCATGGTCACCCATGGCCGCCTTGATGGCATTGGTTTCGTTGAGGTCTCCCAGCGGCGTGGACGTGCCGTGGGCATTGAGGTAGTCCACCTGGTCGGCATTGACGCCTGCATTGCGCAGGGCAGCCAGCATGGCGCGGCGTGGGCCGTCCATGTTGGGCGCGGTCATGTGACCGGCGTCAGCGCTCATGCCATAACCCAGCAGCTCGGCATAGATCTTGACACCACGGGCCTTGGCGTGTTCGTACTCTTCAAGCACCACAATACCGGCGCCCTCACCCAGTACAAAGCCGTCACGGCCCTTGTCCCAGGGGCGCGATGCCGCCTTGGGATCGTCATTGCGTGTGGACAGTGCACGCATCGCTGCGAACCCTCCCACACCCAACGGGGAAACAGTGGCTTCGGAGCCGCCTGCAATCATCACGTCGGCATCGCCGTACTCGATCATGCGGCCAGCTTCACCGATACAGTGCAGGCCGGTCGTGCAAGCGGTCACCACCGACAGGTTCGGGCCCTTGAAGCCAAAACGCATCGATACATGACCTGCGACCATATTGATAATGGACGCGGGAACAAAGAAAGGCGTGATGCGACGCGCACCACGGCGCTCATATTCACCGTGTGTGTTCTCGATCAGCGGCAGGCCACCGATACCCGAACCGATCACACAGCCAATACGAGTTGCGAGCTCTTCATCCAGTGCCTCGCCCGAAGGCAGGCCGGCGTCTTTCACAGCCTCTTGGGCTGCGGCGATGCCGTAGTGAATGAAGGAGTCCATCGTGCGTGCTTCCTTGGCACTCATATAGGACTCAAGATCGAAACCCTTCACCTCACCCGCAATCTTGCAGCTGAAATCCGAGGTGTCGAACTTGGTAATGAGGTCAATGCCGGATTGACCGGCCAAAATGTTGGACCAGGCTTCAGCAACCGTGTTACCCACGGGGCTGATGCAACCCAGACCAGTCACGACGACGCGACGGCGACTCATGCGTTACAACTTTCTTGTTGATCTCTCGGAAGATTGGCAGCAAGACACTTGCGCCCCAGGGGCGCCAAGTGCATGCGCAATCAATTAAGCCTTTTGGTGGCTGTTGGCGTAGTCGATGGCGTTCTGCACCGTCGTGATCTTCTCTGCGTCTTCGTCAGGGATCTCGATCTCGAACTCATCTTCCAAAGCCATCACCAGTTCCACGGTGTCCAGCGAGTCAGCGCCCAGGTCGGCCACGAAGGCCTTTTCGTTCGTTACTTGAGACTCTTCCACGCCGAGTTGTTCGGCGATGATTTTCTTGACACGTGCTTCGATATCGCTCATGGTTTCCCTCTGGGGGTTGTGAATGAACCCGCGATTCTAGCTGCTTCAGCAATACCTGAGTGCAACTTGCCGTCGCGAGGAAACGGCATTCAACTTTCGTCAAATCTACATATACATGCCGCCATTGACATGCAACTCCTGTCCGGTCACATAACCGGCACCGTCTGAGGCCAAATAGACCACAGCGTTGGCAATGTCTTGCGGCTGTCCCAGCTTGCCCAGGGCAATCTGCGACTGCAGTGCTTTCTTCTGCTCTTCGGGCAACTGGGCCGTCATATCGGTCTCGATGAAACCAGGCGCCACGCAGTTGACCGTGATGCCGCGGCTGCCCAGTTCCTTGGCCAGCGAGCGCGTCATACCTGCCACGCCCGCCTTGGCGGCCGCGTAGTTGGCCTGACCGGCATTGCCGGATGCGCCCACCACACTGGTGATGCTGATGATACGGCCAAAACGCTGCTTCATCATCGGGCGGATGGCAGCGCGGCTGGCGCCGAACACGGCCTTCAGATTGGTGCCCAGCACGGCATCCCAGTCGTCATCCTTCATGCGCATGGCCAGGGTGTCGCGGGTGATACCGGCGTTGTTGACCAGCACATGCAGGCCGCCCTGGGTCTTGACCAGGCTGTCAATCAGCGCCTCGACGGCAGCGCCGTCGTTCACATCCAGCGCAACGCCACGCGAGCCGGCAAAGGCCGACAGCGCCTGCGAGATCTTGGCAGCGCCGTCTTCGGTCGTTGCCGTGCCGATCACCTGGTAGCCGGCTGCGCCGAGCGCCTGGGCGATGGCCGCGCCAATACCGCGCGATGCGCCGGTAACCAGGGCGACTTTGGCTGTGGAGGTGGTTTCAGTCATGCGATGGCTTCTTTGGTTTCTTGCAAAGTGGCGGGGTCGTACAGAGCCACACCGACGAGTTCAGGGTCAATGCGCTTGGTCATGCCGGTCAGCACCTTGCCCGGGCCGCACTCGACCAGGTGGGTGGCGCCCAGCGCACGCAGGCGCTGCACACATTCAACCCAGCGCACGGGGCCAAAGGCCTGGCGGTACAGCGCATCACGGATGGCATCGGCATCGCTGGGCATCGCCACATCGATATTGTTGAGCACAGGAATCTGGGGCGCAGCCAGTTGCAGCTCGGCCAGCGCCAGCTTGAGCTTTTCAGCAGCGGGCTTCATCAGGCTGGAATGGAAAGGTGCCGATACCGGCAGTGGCAGCGCGCGCTTGGCACCCGCTTCCTTCACGGCCAGGCTGGCCGCCTCCACTGCGGCCTTGGAGCCGGCGATGACGGTCTGGCCGGGGTCGTTGAAGTTCACCGCCTCGACGACCTCAGCGCCACCCAGCTGGGCAGTCACCTGGGCGCACACGGCCTTGACCTTCTCGGCATCCAGACCCAGCACCGCAGCCATGGCACCGGCGCCGACGGGCACGGCCTCCTGCATCGCAGCACCACGCAGGCGCACCAGCGGTGCGGCCTGGCTCAAGGTCAATACACCCGCAGCCACCAGTGCCGAATACTCGCCCAGCGAGTGGCCTGCAACGGCCATCGGCTGTGGGCCGCCTTCGGCCTGCCAGACACGCCATGCGGCAACACCCGCGACCAGCATCACCGGCTGGGTGTTGGCGGTCAGTGCCAGCGTTTCCTTGGGGCCGTTCTGGATCAGCGCACCCAGGTCCTCACCCAGCGCATCCGAGGCTTCTTGCAAAGCCTGGACAACGGCGGGGTGGCCACCCCAGGCATCGAGCATGCCCACGGACTGCGAGCCTTGGCCCGGAAATACAAATGCAAAAGCGCTCATGTCTCGGTTCAAATCAGTTTTTTATCAATCGGCGGATGGCAGCAGTCTCGGCAAAGCCGAGCCATGCTACATCGTCAGCAGCACGGCGCCCCAGGTGAAGCCACCGCCCACGCCTTCCAGCATCACATTCTGCCCAGGCTTGACCTGGCCGCTGCGCACCGCATGGTCCAGCGCCAGCGGGATCGAGGCTGCCGAGGTATTGCCATGCTGGTCCACCGTGACGACCACCTTCTCAGGCGCAAGCTTGAGCTTGCGTGCCGTGCTCATCATGATGCGCAGGTTGGCCTGGTGCGGGATCAGCCAATCGATATCGGCTTCCTGCATATGGGCTTTTTCGAGCGCAGCGCGCGCGGCCTTGTCCAGCACACCAACGGCGAGCTTGAACACCGCCTGGCCATCCATGCGCAGCAGCGGCGAGCCAATCACCTGGCCGCCCGAGACATTGCCCGGCACGCACAGAATGTCGACATGGCTGCCATCGGCATGCAGCTCGGTGGCCAGAATGCCGGGCTTGTCAGAGGCTTCGAGCACCACGGCGCCGGCACCATCGCCAAACAGCACACAGGTGGTGCGGTCATTGAAATCAAGAATGCGGCTGAACACCTCGGCACCCACCACCAGCACACGCTTGGCGCTGCCGGACTTGATCATCGAGTCCGCCACCGTCAGCGCATAGACGAAGCCGCTGCACACCGCCTGCATGTCAAACACCGGGCAGCCATTGGCAATGCCCAGCTTGTTTTGCAGGATCGCGGCGGTCGACGGGAACACCATGTCCGGCGTCGAAGTGGCGACGATGATCAGGTCGATATCGGTGGCCTGGATGCTGGCAGCCTCGAGGGCGTTCTTCGACGCCTCCAGCGCCAGATCGCTGGCTACCACATCGGGCGCTGCAAAATGGCGCGCCTTGATGCCAGTGCGCTCCACAATCCACTCGTCGGAGGTTTCCAGACCGCGCGTGGCCATTTCAGCGGCCAACTCATCATTGGTGACACGACGGGGCGGCAGGTAGCTGCCAGTGCCGATAATGCGGGAATAAATACTCATCGAATTCAGGTAGGAGACGTCACGGTTTTGGCAGCAGCAGCGCTGTCTGCCGACATCAGCAGGGGCGCTGCCGTCTGAATCTTGGTCTGCACACGCCCCAGCAAATCATTGCGGGCGGCATCATAGGCGCGCCGCAAGGCATGCTCATACGCCACCGCATCGGCCGAGCCATGGCTTTTGAAAACCAGGCCGCGCAATCCGAGCAATGCAGCCCCATTGTAGCGGCGGTGGTCCACCCGCTTCATCAAGCGCGCCAGCACCGGGTAAGCGATCACTGCGGCGATCTTCGTGAGCAGGTTGCGCTTGAACTCCTGCTTGAGCCCGTTGCTGATCATGCTGGCCACGCCTTCGCTGGCCTTGAGCGTGACATTGCCGACAAAGCCATCACAGGTCACGATATCCACCGTGCCCTTGAAGATGTCATTGCCTTCGACATTGCCGTAAAAGTTGAGATAACCCGATTGGCCAGCCGTGCGCAGCAGCTCGCCGGCGCGCTTGATGACCTCGCTGCCCTTGATGGCTTCTTCGCCAATATTGAGCAGGCCGACGGTGGGGTTTTCGGTGTTTTCGAGGGCGCTGACCAACGCAGAGCCCATGACAGCAAACTGCAGCAGATGCTCTGCCGTGCAGTCCACATTGGCGCCCAGGTCCAGCACCGTCGTGGCGCCGCCCTTGGCGTGGGGAAGTTGGGTGGCGATAGCCGGGCGGTCGATGCCCTCCATCGTCTTGAGCACATAACGGGCAATGGCCATCAGCGCGCCGGTATTGCCCGCCGACACGGCCGCCAGTGCGGCGCCTGTCTTCACCTGGCTGATGGCCACCCGCATCGAAGAATCCTTCTTCTTGCGCAGCGCCACTTCCACCGGGTCATCCATAGTGACCACTTCGCTGGCAGGCACGATGGTCGCACGCTCGTGCTGAAAAGACTGCAATGCCTCCGCCTGCCCGACCATCAGCAGATGGGCATCCGGGTGGCTATCCAAAAACTTCCTGCATGCGGGCAGCGTGACACGGATACCTGCGTCCCCACCCATGCAATCGACGGCCAGTGTGATCATTCGTTCGGTAATTCTTTGACGTTGTTCGCACCGAGTTCCAGTCCGCCGCGCCCCGCGCCGCTTCCTGGCAAGCAATAAAAAAGGCCCGCGCTACTATGTAGCTGCGGGCCTTTTTTATACAGCTATGGCTTAGGCTTCCGACTTGTTCTTCAGCACTTGGCGGCCACGGTAGAAACCGTTGGGGCTGATGTGGTGGCGCATATGGGTTTCGCCGGTGGTAGGCTCCACAGCGATACCAGGCACGTTCAGTGCGTTGTGCGAACGGTGCATGCCGCGCTTGGAAGGGGATTTCTTGTTTTGTTGAACAGCCATGATGGCTCCTGAGTCTTGAAAGGGTTGGTGACATGGCCTGCGCAATCACAAACGCATGCCCTAAATTTACGCGACTAGCCCATTAAAGACACGAGGGATTCGCGCGAAGCCTCAAATTATAGCAAAGATCGCAAGCAGGCTTCAAGCCACCCACACTAGGATTGGTTTTTATCGATACGCAGCGATGCCAGCGCCGCAAAAGGATTGGCTTTTTCCGCAGGGCGGTCGTCGAAATCCTGGGTGGCGGACTCCAGCTTCACATCGACCGGGCAGACATCGTGCATCGGCACCATGGGCAAGGCCATCAGCAGCTCGTCCTCGATCAGCTCCAGCGCATCGATCTGGGGCGCCAGCACCAGCACGTCCTCTTCGCTTTCATCGTCCAGCGCGGCCGCCGTGGCCTCGTCCTTCACAAAGCGGAAGGAGCGGCTGCTCTCGACGGCCACATCCACCGGGCGCATGCAGCGCTGGCACTGCAGCTGCATCCCGGTTTCCGCATGCAGATGCAGCCAGGCCTGGCCTGCGCCCCCAGCCGATTCCACCCATTCACCATCCAGCACCCAGCGCACAGACTCGGCCGCAGCGGCCTGGCCGCGCTGGTCTTCAGCCAGCAAACGGGCCAACTGCCCCAGGGGCAGCTCGCCTTCCAGCGCCGCGTTTTGGTGGGCAAAGGCCTTGATCTCAAGGCGATTGACTGAAAATTCCTTTGTCATGCGCGCCAGTGTAAGAGAATCTGGGCATGTCTGAATCCCTGATGCCCCGCGCCCTTGTACTGGGCTCCACCTCCCGCTACCGGCGAGAGCTTCTGTCGCGTTTGCGCCTGCCCTTCGAGACGGCCGCCCCCGATGTGGACGAAACCCCACAGCCCGGCGAGAGCCCGGCCGCGCTGGCGCTGCGGCTGGCGCTGGCCAAGGCCCATGCGGTGGCCGCCCAGTACCCCGATGCCATCGTGATCGGCTCGGACCAGGTGGCCGACCTGCACGGCCAGCCCTTGGGCAAACCGATGGTGCATGACAAGGCCGTGGCGCAGTTGCGCGCGATGAGCGGACAAAGCATGCAGTTCCACACCGCCGTGGCCGTGGTTTGCAAGGCCAGCGGCTTTGCGCAGGCGGATACCGCCGTGGTGCGGACCGTGTTCCGCCCGCTTGATGATGCAGAAATCGAACGCTACCTGCTTGCCGAGACCCCTTATGACTGCGCCGGCAGCGCCAAGAGCGAAGGCCTGGGCATCACCTTGCTCGACGCCATCGAAAGCGACGACCCCACCGCCTTGATCGGCCTGCCCCTGATCCGCACAGCCCGTTTGCTGCGCGCTGCCGGATTGCTGTTGCCATGACCCAACAAACCACCAAAGGCCGCCTTTTCCTGGTGCCCACTCCCCTCGATTTCGGCTGCGCCACCGAGGCGCCGCTGACCGATGTACTGCCGCTGCACACCGTGCAAGCCGCCGCCCGCATCACCCACTGGGTTTGCGAGAACGCCAAAAGCTGCCGCGCTTTTTTGAAGCGGGTGGATGCCGTTGCACCGCTGGCGCTGCCACTGCAACAGCAAACCATTGCCGAGCTGCCGCGCGAAGCCCATAAAAAAGGCGACCACAACCCGCAGACCGCCGCCAGCAGCGACAGCAGCAGCCTGGTTGCCGCCGCACTGCAAGGCCATGATGTGGGCCTGGTCAGTGAGGCAGGCATGCCTGCGATTGCCGACCCTGGCAGCTCGGTGGTGCGCGCCGCCCACGACGCGGGCATTGATGTGGTGCCGCTGGTCGGCCCCACCTCGCTGCTGCTGGCGCTGGCCGCCAGCGGCCTCAACGGCCAGAACTTTGCATTCGTTGGCTATGTGCCCAGCGATGCCGGCGACCGCAGCGCCCGCCTGCGCGAGCTCGAGCAACTGGCGCTGCGCCAGGGCCAGACGCAGATCTTCATCGAGACCCCCTACCGCAACCAGGCCCTGCTGGGCGCGCTGCTGCAAACCTTGCAGCCCAACACGCGCCTGTCCATCTCCAGCGGGCTGACCTTGGAGAGCGCCAACACACAAAGCCGCCTGGTCAAGCAGTGGAAGCCGCTCAACACCAGCCTGGACAACCGCACCCCGATGGTATTTGCGATTGGCCGTTGAGGGGCCGTTAAAGGCTGCAGCCCTTGCGGCTGCGACCATGAAAAAAGCGGTGCCAAGGCACCGCTTTGTCATTCAACCATGGACCTTGTCAGCGCACACTGGGCAGCAGCGACATGGAGCGCAAGGTACCCACGGCCCCCGCGCCCACCGAGGCACCAAAACGCTTGGCAAAGCGCTCGGCCACATTGTCGCGGCGCGTGTAGTCGACGACCTCTTCCGCACCGACGACATCGCGGGCCACCTGGTCGAGACTGCCCAGGCCATCGGCCAGGCCCAGCTTCACGGCCTCTTGCCCGGTCCAGAACAGGCCGCTGAAGGTGTCATCGGTTTCCTTGAGACGGTCACCCCGGCCCTGGCGCACCACCTGGATGAACTGCTGGTGGATCTGGCCCAGCATCTGCTGCGCATAGGCCTGTTGCTTGTCATTCATCGGGCTGAACGGATCCAGCATGCCCTTGTTCGCGCCAGCGGTGAGCAAGCGGCGCTCCACACCCAGCTTGTCCATCGTTCCGGTAAAGCCAAAACCATCCATCAGCACACCAATGCTGCCGACGATGCTGGCTTTGTCGACATAGATGCTGTCGGCTGCAGAGGCGATGTAGTAGGCGGCCGACGCACAGGACTCCTCGACCACGGCGTACATGGGCTTCTTGTACTGGGCCTTGAGGCGCACGATCTCGTCATTGATCATGCCCGCCTGAACGGGGCTGCCACCGGGCGAATTGATCAACAGCACCACGGCCTTGGCGCCATCGTCCTCGAAAGCGGTGCGCAGCGCGGCAATGACAAATTCGGCACTGGCGTCCGCACCGGAAGCGATCTCACCCTTGAGTTCCACCACCGCAGTGTGCTCGGAGGAGGTTTTGGCGGCGGAGCCATCCGAGCCAAACAGGTAGCTGCCCAATGCAATCACCAAACCCAGCCAGACCAGGCGGAAGAAAATCTTCCAGCGCCGAGCTGCGCGCTGCTCCTTGAGCGTGTCAAAAGCCAGGCGCTCCAGCACCGAGCGCTCCCAGCCCGGGCTGGGAGCTGCGGCAGCGGCGGGCGCCGCAGCGGCCGTCTGCCCCCACAGGTCGGGCGCCGGCGGCGGATTGTGCTGAGGATGGTTATCCATGGGGTTCATCTTAAAAATCAACAGGTTGGAGACGGTTATCCGGGTGCCAATAGACCACGCCATCGCTCTCACTCAGCGCAACCTTGACCAAACCGCCACGACAGGGACCGCCGGCACAGGCTCCAGTATCGGGCACATAGGCCGCGCCGTGGGTAGCACAGAGCAACCAGTTACCTGTGTCGTCGAAAAAACGCCCCGGCTGGTAGTCCATCTCCATCGCCACATGGGTGCAGCGGTTCAAGTAGGCGTGCACGCCATCGTGGTAGCGGATCACAAAGGCCTGGCAGGCCTGACCGGCGTACAGAACATCAAAGGCAACCGCCCGTCCGCCGTGCACCAGCGCATCGCTCTGGCACAGGGCCAGCATGGGGGCCGGAACTTCTGCCATCACCACACCTGTTCACCGCGTCTCATCTGACTGTACATACAGACAGTGATTGCACCATAGCTAGGCATGATCCGCCATCCATTGTTGCAGTTCAGCAACGGAATGGGCCACATACAAAGGCTTGAAGGCCTCAAACCCACCGTAATGGTGCGCCCCATAGCTCACACCCACGCTGGCACAACCGGCATTGACGGCCATTTGCAGGTCATGCGTGGTGTCACCCACCATCAGCAGCCGCTCAGGCGCCACATCCAGCTCGGCCATCAGCTCCTGCAGCATCAGCGGGTGGGGCTTGCCTGCCGTCTCGTCCGAGGTGCGCGTCGCATGGAAGCGCCCCTTGAGCAAGGTCGTATCCAGCACCCGGTCCAACCCATGGCGGTTCTTGCCGGTGGCAATGGCCAACAGGTGGCCGCTGGCGGTCATCTGGTCCAGCAGTTCCAGCACGCCCTCGAACAAGGTCACCTGCTCCTGGCGCTTGAGGAAATGCAGGCGGTAGCGATTGGTCAGCGCCACCATCTGGTCTTCCGGCACATCGGGCGCGGCATGGCGCAGCGCGCTTTGCAGGCTCATGCCGATGACATACTGGGCTTCTACCAGGCTGGGCACCGTACCGCCCACATCCCGCACCGCATCCTGGATCGACAGCGCAATCGCCGCCGTCGAATCAAACAAGGTGCCATCCCAGTCAAAGGCGATCAGGTCAAATTGGCGGGCCATAGGGTGTTCTTTCTATATCTGTCACAAAACTGATTCACCGGCCGCCGAGGCTGCCGCCACAAAATCCGCCAGCTCCGGCGGTAACTCTGCGCCCAGTTGCACACGCTCTGCCGTCTGCGGGTGGTTGAACTGCAGGCGCCAGGCGTGCAGAAACATGCGCTTGAGGCCGTGCTTGGCCAGGCGCTTGTTCAGATCGAAGTCGCCATATTTCTCGTCGCCGGCAATCGCATGGCCGCTGCTGGCCAGGTGCACGCGAATCTGGTGGGTGCGGCCGGTCTTGATCGTCACCTCCAGCAGACTCATCGCCGGCAGGCCCAGCGGGTGCCGGGCTGCAAACACCTGCTGCACCTTGACCAGCGAGACCGAGCGCATGCCCTCGGGGTCGTCGGCCGTCGTGGCGCGCACGCGGCGCTCGCCGTCGGGCAGCAGGTATTTGCGCAGCGGTGTATCGATCACCTTCTTGTTGGCTGGCCATTCACCGATGACCAGGGCCAGATAGGTCTTGCCCGTCTCGCGCTCACGGAACTGGTCCTGCAGATGGGTCAGGGCCGAGCGCTTCTTGGCCACCAGCAAAATGCCCGAGGTTTCGCGGTCCAGCCGGTGCACCAGTTCCAGAAAGCGGGCATCCGGGTGGGCACGGCGCAGCTGCTCGATGACGCCAAAGCTGACGCCCGAGCCGCCATGCACCGCCACGCCGGCGGGTTTGTTGATCGCCAGCATGACATCGTCATCGAGCAACAAGGGAAACTCCCTAGCTGGCACGGCGCGCTCGGCTTCCTCGGGCTTGGCCGCGACGCGTACCGGTGGAATCCGGACCACATCGCCCGGTTGTACGCGAGTGTCCGCTGTCGTGCGGCCCTTGTTGATACGGACTTCACCCTGGCGGATGATGCGGTAGATATGGGTCTTGGGTACGCCCTTGAGGTGGCGCATCAGAAAATTGTCCAGGCGCTGGCCTGCGTCGTCGGGGTGGACCTCGACCAGCCTTACAGCCACTGGGGGTGCTTGTGGACTACGGGGCTCGCCCGGTTTGCCCCCTATAATATGTTTCACCTGCGCGATAGAGTTATTGGTTTACCGGTGAGCAGTTTAATTCACCCACCAGTACCCGCACAGGCCGGTCGATGTCTGGCTGATCGCCTTGCCGCCCCACCTGCATACCAAAAGATTGCGCAGGGGACGCCGAGTGAATCAGGCGGACAGACACATTGAAACAACGAAAAAACAGATTTTTGGCGACCGCTGTCGCAAAGGCCTGCAACCAGGCCCCGCTCAGCTGATCGTCTTCACACCAACATGTTGATTTTGTGGGCTTGGATGGCAACTCTCTGGCACAGCAGCAGCTGTGCGCCAGTGCGTCTTGCCGTGCCCGCTGTGCGCATGTTCTCAGGGCAGATATCCCAGCCGGAGGCAGCCCAGCGCTGGCTGGCCGGGTATTTACATGCCCTCTCCCGCGTGCCTAGATCCCCTGTGCTGACATAAGTATTACCAGCAAACATGACACGCTCTGTGAATTCTTTCGTTTCTCTGCGTCTGTCCCGGCATCTGTGGCTCCAGTAAGAGCCTGTTTATTGTTGGGATTGGAGACAGGTGCCTGACTGACAAAGGCAGCCTGTCCCGCATTACGAAGGACGCGCATCATGAAACGGATGCTGATCAACGCCACGCAAGCTGAAGAGCGCCGCCTCGCCATTGTTGATGGCCAAAAGCTGCTGGACTACGAAATCGAAATCGAAGGCCGCGAACAACGCAAAGGCAATATCTACAAAGCCGTTGTTACCCGGGTCGAACCCTCCCTGGAAGCCTGCTTTGTCGACTACGGCGAAGACCGCCACGGCTTTCTGCCCTTCAAGGAAATCTCCAAGCAGTATTTCGCCGAAGGCGTCTCCCCCAGCCAGGCCCGCATCAATGATGTGATCAAGGAAGGCCAGGAGCTGATCGTTCAGGTCGAAAAGGAAGAACGTGGCAACAAGGGCGCGGCCCTGACCACCTTCATCTCGCTGGCCGGCCGCTATGTGGTGCTGATGCCCAACAACCCCCGTGGTGGTGGTGTCTCGCGCCGCATCGAAGGCGACGAGCGCGCCGAGCTCAAGGAGGCGATGGACCAGCTGGACTACCCCAAGGGCATGTCCATCATCGCGCGCACCGCCGGCATCGGCCGCAGCGCACCCGAGCTGCAATGGGATCTGAACTACCTGCTCAAGCTCTGGGGCGCCATCGACGGCGCAGCCAAGTCGGGCAAGGGCGCCTTCCTGATCTACCAGGAATCGAGCCTGGTGATCCGCGCGATCCGCGACTATTTCCACAATGACATCGGCGACATCCTGATCGACACCGATGACATTTATGAACAAGCCCAGCAGTTCATGGCCCATGTGATGCCTGAGCATGCTGCCCGCGTCAAGCGCTACCGCGATGACGCGCCGCTGTTCAGCCGCTTCCAGATCGAGCACCAGATCGAGTCGGCCTACTCCCGCACCGTGACCCTGCCTTCGGGCGGCGCCATCGTGATCGACCACACCGAAGCGCTGGTCTCCATCGACGTGAACTCGGCCCGCGCCATCAAGGGCGGCGACATCGAGGAAACCGCCACCCGCACCAACCTGGAAGCGGCCGACGAAGTGGCCCGCCAGATGCGCCTGCGCGACCTGGGTGGTCTGATCGTGATCGACTTCATCGACATGGAAGAGTCGAAGAACCGCCGCGATGTGGAAAGCCGCCTGCGTGACGCGCTGCGCCAGGACCGTGCCCGTGTGCAGTTCGGCACCATCAGCAAGTTCGGCCTGATGGAAATGAGCCGCCAGCGCCTCAAGCCTGCGCTGAGCGAAGGTGCCCACATCAACTGCCCACGCTGCGGCGGCTCCGGCCACATCCGCGATGCGGAAAGCTCGGCGCTGCAGATCCTGCGCATCATCCAGGAAGAGTCGATGAAGGACAACACGGCAGCCGTCAACTGCCAGGTGCCGGTCGAAGTCGCCTCCTTCCTGCTCAACGAAAAACGTACCGAAATCCAGAAGATCGAGCTCAAGCAGCGCGTGTCCGTCACCATGGTGCCCAACAAGGCGCTGGAGACCCCGCACTACAAGCTCGAGCGCATGAAGCACGACGACCCCCGTCTGGACTCGATGGAGGCGAGCTACAAGCTGGCTGACCCCGAAGAGGAAAGCCTGGGCTTCACCCGCCGCTCGCAAGAGCCGACCAACAAGCAGACCCCGGTCATCAAGGGCGTGCTGCCCGATGCACCGGCGCCGATTGCCGAGCCACGCCCGGCACCTGCTGCACGTACCGCCAATCCGCAAAACGGCAAGCCGGCAGGCGCCCCCGCCGCAGCGCCCGCTGCAGCTCCTGTGGCCGCACCGCAAAAGGGCTTCTTCGCCTGGCTCAAGCGCTTCTTCGGCATGGCCCCTGAGCCCGCACCGGCTCCCGTGCCTGCACCCGCAGCAGCACCGGCTGCCGACGCCCGCCGTGAAAACCGCGATGGCCGCAACGCCAACAACCGTGGCGGCCGTGGGGACCGTGCAGAGCGCGGCGACCGTGGTGACCGCAAGGACGGCAACCGCCCTGCCCGTGGCGAGCGCGCCGAAGGCGAACAACGCGGTGAGCGCAATGGCCGTGGCAACAACGGCTCGGCCGACGGCAGCCGCAGCCCCCGTGGCGGCGACCAGGAAGGCCGCAACCGCCGTGGTGAGCGCGGTGACCGCCAGGAGCGCAGCCGCCGTGACGACGCCCCGCTGAACCCGCAAGCCGGCGACAACGCCGCTGCCAACGGCGAGCGCCAGGAACGCGCACCCCGCCCCGAGCGCGCTCCCCGCGAGCCGCGTGAAGGCCGCCGCGACCGTGGTGAGCGCCAGGACCGCCGCAACAACAACGGTGAAGAGGCGGCCCAGCCCCTCAACGCCGTCGCACCGGCACCCCTCAACGCTGATGCGGTGATTGCCTCCCTGCCATCGCTGGACCTGGATACCGGCAACCAAGCCGCACCAGGCGCTGCTGATGCAGACGGCGCAACGCCAGAACGCCGTGAGCGCCGCTCGCGTGACCGCTATGGCCGCGACCGCCGCAACCGTGGTGAGCGCGAGCGCAATGGCCGTGACGAGCAGGCCGAAGGCGACAACGCCGCCGCCGACTCGGGCTTTGGCGCCGATGCTGCCCCTGCCGTGCCGCAAGACACCGACGAGGCACCACGCCGCAGCTACTTCAACGCAGCGCCTGCCGCCGCACCGGTAGAAGCCCCAGCGCCCGCCGTGGCCGATGTGGTACCGCCTCCTGCCCCTGTGGCGCAAGCCGAGGTACCGGTTGCTGCCCAGGAAGCTGCACCCGTGGCCGCTGTGGCTCCAGTCGTGCCTGCCGCCCCCGTCGCAGCAGCACCGGTGGTTGCAGCCCCTGCGCCCGTCGCTGCCGAGCCAGCCAAGGCCGGTCTGCCAGCGATTGCCAGCTACAGCCTGCCGCTGGATGCACTGCACCAGATCGCCAGCACCGCAGGTCTGCAATGGATCAACTCCGATGCCGACAAGATCGCCGCCGTGCAAGCGGCCATCGCCGCCGAGCCCAAGCCGGTGCATGTGCCGCGTGAGCGCCAGCCCGTGGTGCAGATCGACCAGGGCCCGCTGATCCTCGTCGAGACCCGCAAGGATCTGACCGACCTGGTCCTGCCCTTTGAGCGCGAAACCGCTTAAAAAACGCTGACCCAGCAACCCTCAGGCCGGAGCGATCCGGCCTGTTTCATTGATGGAGCCCCTGATGCTGTTTCTGCTCTCGCCCGCCAAATCTCTGGACTATGAAACCCCGCTGCCTGCCGGCCTGCCCAGCACGCAGCCCCAGTTCATCCCCCAGTCCAAGGCCTTGATCGCGGTGCTGCGCACCCAGTCGCCGCAGCAGATCGCCAGCCTGATGGACATCAGCGACAAGCTGGCCGCGCTGAATGTGGCCCGCTATGAGGCCTGGTCGCCCAAGTTCAGCAGCAAGAACGCGCGCCAGGCCATCATGGCCTTCAATGGCGATGTCTATGACGGCCTGCAGGCCTCCACCTTGAGCGCCAAGCAGCTGGACTGGGCGCAGTCCCATCTGTGCATGCTCAGCGGCCTCTACGGCGTGCTGCGCCCGCTCGATCTGATGCAACCCTACCGGCTGGAGATGGGTACGCGCCTGGCCACCGAGCAAGGCAGCAACCTCTACCATTTCTGGGGCACGCAGATCGCCGACTACCTCAATGCGCAGCAGGCCGGCGAAGACAAGCCGGTGGTCGTCAACCTGGCCTCGCAGGAGTACTTCAAATCGGTCGACCGCAAGGTGCTGCGCGCCCGCGTCATCGACTGCAGCTTTGAGGACTACAAGAACGGCCAGTACAAGACCATCAGCTTCTTTGCCAAGAAGGCCAGGGGCATGATGGCGCGCTACGCCATCGAGCACCAGACCAAGACGCCGGCGGCGTTGAAGAAGTTCGGCACTGCAGGCTACGCCTTCACGCCCGAGGCCTCGAGCGAAGACCATTTCGTGTTCAGGCGCAAGGTCGATTGATGGGACTTTGATGCACAATGGGCCGCGAAAGGAATCTGATGACCGCCTCGCAACCCCTCACCCCGGAACTGCGCGCCTGGATCATTGATCAGGCGAGCGCAGGCGTCAGCGCCGACCGCGTGTTCAAAGCCATGTGCGATGCCGGCTGGAATGCCGATGTCGCCGAGTCTGCGATGGAATCGGTGCTGACCGAGCACCTCGCGCAGTTGCAGGCGAGCAGGGAGACCGTAGCGGCTGCCTCTGCGCCTGCCGTCTCGTCCCGTCCGCTGCCCGAACCCAACCTGGCGCAATCGCCCTCCACCATTGATGTCGGTGACCGCGAAGTCAGCGTGCTGCTGTCTCTGCAGCACCCGCGTGTCGTCGTCTTCGGCAACCTGCTGTCCGACGAGGAGTGCGATGCCATCATCGCCGCCGCTGAGCCGCGCATGCAGCGCTCGCTGACCGTCGAGACGCAGACCGGCGGCGAAGAAGTCAATGCCGACCGCACCAGCGATGGCATGTTTTTTCAGCGTGAGGAAACACCTGCCGTCGCCGCGCTGGAGCGCCGCATCGCCAAGCTGGTCAACTGGCCGGAAAACCATGGCGAAGGCCTGCAGGTGCTGCACTACCGGCCCGGTGCCGAGTACAAGCCGCACTACGACTACTTCGACCCGACCCAGCCCGGCACGCCGACGATCCTCAAGCGTGGCGGCCAGCGCCTGGCCACCCTGGTGATCTACCTGAACAACCCGCAAGCCGGCGGCGGCACCAGCTTCCCCGATGTGGGGCTGGAAGTCGCACCGCGCCGTGGCAATGCCGTGTTCTTCAGCTACCCCGCGCCCGACCCTGCAACCAAGAGCCTGCATGGCGGCTCACCGGTGATCGCCGGCGAGAAATGGATCGCCACCAAGTGGTTGCGCGAGGGCGAATTCAAGTAAACCACAGCCGCCGCCTGGCCCCACGCAGGCAGCGGCCGCTTTTTGTTCCACAGCATGACCGTCTCCCCTTCACCCGAGCAATCGCCCCTGGGCCAGCGCTCCGCCTACATCGACCAGTACGACCCCACCCTGCTCTTCCCGCTGCCCCGCCAGGCCAAGCGCGACGAGATCGGCCTGCAGCCCGACAAGCTGCCCTTTTTTGGCGCCGACCTGTGGACGGCCTATGAAGTCTCCTGGCTCAACCTGCGCGGCAAGCCCCAGGTCGCGCTGGTGAGCTTCACGATTCCCTGCGAAACACCCAACATCGTCGAGAGCAAGTCCTTCAAGCTCTACCTCAACAGCTTCAACAACAGCCGCTTTGGCTCGGCCGATGAAGTGCGCGCCAAGCTGCTGGCCGATATCAGCGAAGCCGTATGGCGCGGCGCGCCCTACCAGGCCTCGGTCGGCGTGCAGATGATCGACCCCGAGGTGTTCGACACCCTGCCACTGCAGGAGCTCGACGGCCTGAACCTGGACCGGCTGGATATCGACTGCGAGCACTACCAGCCCCAACCCCAGCTGCTGCGCGCCGCCTTTGACGAGGCGCCCGTCACCGAGACCCTGTGCAGCCGCCTGCTCAAGAGCAACTGCCTGGTCACCGGCCAGCCCGACTGGGGCAGCGTGCGCATCAGCTACACCGGCCCGGCGATCGACCAGGAGCGCCTGCTGCAGTACATCGTGAGCTTTCGCAACCACAACGAGTTCCACGAGCAGTGCGTCGAGCGCATGTTTGTCGACATCTGGAAGCACTGCAAGCCGATCCGCCTGACGGTCTACGCCCGCTACACGCGCCGGGGTGGTCTGGACATCAACCCGCTGCGCACCAGCCAGCCGATGGCCCTGCCGGCCAACATCCGCACCGCACGCCAGTAATCAGTCGAGGTCGTCAAACAGCGGCAAGGTGTAGGGGTCGGCCTTTGGCTCCGCAACGCCCAGGCGGTTTTGGGCCTGGCGCATCGCCTGCCCGTCGCCCACCAGCCCTTGGGCCAGGGCCTGCTCCAGCGGCAGCAGGCCGCCTACCCGCACCCCCAACAGCCGAAGCCGCTGGTCCAACGGTGCGCGCTTGAGGCACTGGCCGGCCGCATGCCGGATGGCAGCGGCATCCTGGGTGTAGAGCGGCAGGCTGTGGTCGCGCGTGGCGATGCGAAAGTCCGGGTAGCGCAGCTTGATGCCAATCGTGCGCCCCACATAGCCCTTGCGCTGCAAGTCAGCAGCCACCATCTGGCACAGCTCGGTAAAGATGGCCCCCAGCTCGGCCTTGTCGCGCACCGCATGCAGGTCGCGGTCAAACGTGGTCTCGCGGCTCATCGATACCGGCTCGCTCTCGGTCACCACGGGCCGGTTGTCCCGCCCCCAGCTCGATGCATGCAGCCAGGCGCCGTAGCTGCGGCCAAAGTGCTCCACCAACCAGGGCAGGTCCTTGGCGGCCAGATCGCCCAGCGTGTGGATGCCCAGCGCCTGCAGCTTGGCATCGGCCTTGGGGCCCACGCCATTGATCTTGCGGCAGGCCAGCGGCCAGATCATCGTTTGCAGATCGCTCTCGAGCACGATGGACACGCCGTTGGGCTTGTTGAACTCGCTGGCCATTTTGGCCAATTGCTTGTTGGGGGCCACCCCCACCGAGCAGGTCAGCCCGGTGGCCGCATGGATGGCCGCCTGCATCCGCAGCGCCAGGCTGCGGCCATGGTCGTCCTGACCGCCTTCGACATGGGTGAAGTCGATGTAGACCTCGTCCACGCCCCGGTCCTCCATCTGCGGCGCCATCGCGGTGATGATGGCCTTGAACTGGCGCGAAAAATGCCGGTAGCGCGCAAAATCCACCGGCAGCAAAATGGCCTGCGGGCACAGCTTGGCCGCCTTCATCATGCCCATCGCCGAGCCCACGCCAAAGGCGCGCGCCGGGTAGGTGGCCGTGGTGATCACGCCCCGGCCCACATAGTCCTTGAGCTGGGGAAAAGCCTCGGGCGGGATCGCGTCGAGCCGGTCGCCATAGCGCGCTTTCAGCGCCTCATCTTCGGCCCTGCGGCCCCCGCCGATGATGACCGGCAGGCCCTTGAGCTGCGGGTAGCGCAGCAGCTCGGCCGAGGCATAGAAGGCATCCATGTCCAGATGCGCAATGCGGCGGCGCGGAGGCAGACCAGGCGGCGATGGCGGGGGGGCGGAGCACACCTGGCTATTGTCTCCCAGCGCGGCGCGGCTTGCAGCCGCCCCCGGTGCAGATGCCGCCGCTGTGGGGCTATCGTGTGGCTCAGTGGTCGTGGTGCAGATAGGCGGCCTGCTTGGGCAGGCGCAGACTGAACAGGAAGGCAATCACCATCATCACCGTCACATACCAGAAGAAGGCATTTTCATGGCCGGCATTCTTCAGTGCCAGCGCGACGAACTCGGCCGATCCGCCAAAAATCGCATTCGCCACCGCATAGGCCAGGCCCACGCCCAGCGCACGCACTTCGGGCGGGAACATCTCCGCTTTGACGATGCCCGAGATCGAGGTGTAGAAGCTCACAATCGCCAGCGCGACAAGGATCAGCAGCCCGGCCATGACCGGCGACGAGGCCTGGTGCAGGGTGGTCAGAATCGGCACCGTGCCAAGGGCACCGAGCGCGCCAAACAGCATCATGCTGGTGCGCCGGCCAATGCGGTCGGACAGCGCGCCAAACAGTGGCTGCATGCACATGTACACAAACAGGCAGACGGTCATCACATAGCTGGCCGTCTTGATCGGCAGGCCCACGCTGTTGACCAGGTACTTCTGCATGTAGGTGGTGAAGGTGTAGAAGATCAGCGAGCCGCCGGCGGTATAGCCCAGCACGGTGACAAAGGCGCGCCAGTGGTGCTTGAACAGGTTGCCCAAGGTGCCGGTTTCCTTGTTCTGCATGGCCTCGGTGGACTGGGTCTCATGCAAGGTGCGGCGCAGCAGCATCGCCACAACCGCCGCAGCAGCACCCACAACAAAGGGAATGCGCCAGCCCCAGGCACGCAGCTCGGCGTCGCTCAGTACCGCTTCCAGAATCACGATCAGCAGCACGGCCAGCAACTGGCCGCCGATCAGGGTGACATACTGGAACGACGAGAAAAAGCCGCGCTGGCCCTTGAGGGCCACTTCGCTCATATAGGTGGCCGTGGTGCCATATTCACCGCCCACCGACAGGCCCTGGAACAAGCGGCAGAGCAGCAGCAGGAACGGCGCCCAGGCGCCAATCTGTGCATAGGTCGGCAGGCAGGCAATCACCAGCGAGCCAGCGCACATCATCGTCACCGAGATCAGCATCGATTTCTTGCGGCCGTACTTGTCGGCAATGCGGCCAAACAGCCAGCCGCCGATCGGGCGCATCAAAAAGCCGGCAGCAAAGACGCCGGCGGTGTTCAGCAGCTGTACGGTGGGGTCACCCTTGGGAAAGAAGGCAGCGGCAAAGTAGATGGCTGAGAAGGCATAGACATAGAAGTCAAACCATTCCACCAGGTTGCCCGACGAGGCCGCCATGATGGAGAAAATGCGGTGGCGCTTTTCTTCCGGGCTGTAATGGGGCGGTGTAGTGGCCGAAGCCTGGGCGGCCGACGGCCCAGCGCTTGGCGTGGAGGGTGTTGTCATTGGAGTGGTCCCGTATAGCAATGCAGACCATGATGCGCCGCCCGCGAGACCCCCTGATGTCAGACGGGCGCTGAATTTCCAGCGCGCAGCCCCTTCAGGATTACAGTTGAGTGCAGATCACCACAATGCCGACCAGCATCAGCGCAATGCCCCACTTCTCGTTGCGGCGCAGCTGCTCCTTGAGCACCCGGCGCGAGACCAGGTAGCTGAACACCACCTCGACCATACCCAGGGTGCGCACCGAGGCGGCGCTTTGCAGCGCATAGGCGCTGAACCAGGCGAGAGACGCGGCACTCCCCATGCAGCCCGCCAACAGCGACACGCGCCAGGCCTTGGCAATGCGCAGCAGCACGCCGCGGTCACGCCAGAGGAACCAGGCGCCCATCGCCAGGGTCTGCATGCACTGCGCAATGAACACGCCCCAGGCGCCCGACAGCAGCGCGCTGGGCGCATTGAGTGCCAGCGCGGCACCCCGAAAGCCCACGGTCGCAATCGCAAAGCAGGCGCCGCAAATGAGGCCATACATCGCGGCTTTGCTGCGCCAGTCTAGCTTGGCGCCGATCTGGCGCGGCGGCAGTGACAGCAGCGCCACGCCCAGGGTGGCAATGGCCATCGCCGCCAGCGCCCAGTAGGTGGGCAGCTCGCCCAGAAAGACCGCGCCAAACAGCGCCACCTGCAGCACCTCGGTTTTGGACAGGGTCACGGCGACGGCAAAATTGCGCTGCTGCATCGCCAGCAGCAGGGCGCCGGTCGCGGCAATCTGGAAGAAAGCGCCCAGCGCCAGCCAGCCAAAATAGGCGCCCGTCCAATGCGCAATCTCAGGCGCTTTTGCAGGCAAGGTATAGAGCAGCACCAGCGCCAGCCCAGCCAGCGGCAGGCCGTAGAGAAAGCGCACCAAGGTCGCAGCCCAGGTGCCCAGGTCGCGGGTCAGCGAGCGCTGCGCCGCATTGCGCGCCGTCTGCGCGATCGCGGCAAATACCACCAGTGCCATCCACCAGCCACCCCATTGCATTCCCGCTCCGTCAGCCATCACCGCATCCACTTCATCACTAGGGCCCCGATGGTAGGCGATCACTGCCCTTTGTGCGCCTGCATTTGGCGATGCGAGCCTGCGGCATCAAAAGGGGCCAGCACCCGGCCTGCTCCTGCCTCACTCAATAAGGCTGGGGATAGGTGCCGGGCACCAGAATCCGCTGGTCCACGTTGTTGATGTTGGTGTGGCCGCAGAAGGCCATCGACACATCCAGCTCCTTGTGGATGATCTGCAGCGCGCGCGTCACCCCTTCCTGGCCATAGGCACCCAGGCCGTACAGAAAGCTGCGGCCGATCAACGTGCCCTGGGCGCCCAGCGCGCGGGCCTTGAGGACATCCTGGCCACTGCGGATACCGCTGTCCAGCCAGACCTCGATGTCCTTGCCGGCGGCCTGCACGATCGACGGCAGCGCATCGATGGTCGCCGGTGCGCCATCAAGCTGGCGGCCCCCGTGGTTGCTGACGATCAGCGCGTCCGCGCCGGTCTCTGCCGCCAGCCGCGCATCCTCGGCTTCCATCACGCCCTTGAGGATCAGCTTGCCGCCCCAGCGTTTCTTGATCCACTCCACATCGCCCCAGTTCAGGCAGGGGTCAAACTGGTCAGCCGTCCAGGACGACAGCGAACTCACATCGGCCACGCCATCGACATGGCCGACGATATTGCCAAAGGTGCGGCGCTTGGCGCCGAGCATGCCCATGCACCAGCGCGGCTTGGTCGCCAGGTTGAGGAGGTTCTTCAAGGTGGGCTTGGGCGGGGTGGACAGGCCGTTCTTGATGTCCTTGTGGCGCTGGCCCAGGATCTGCAGATCCAGGGTGAGCTGCAAGGCCGAACAGTTCGCCGCCTTGGCCCGGTCGATCAGGCGCTCCATGAAGTCCCGGTCGCGCATCACATAGAGCTGGAACCAGAACGGGTGGCGGCCCGTGTGCTCGGCCACATCTTCGAGCGAGCAGATGCTCATCGTCGACAGGGTGAACGGAATGCCAAAGGCCTTGGCCGCGCGGGCCGCCAGGATCTCGCCATCGGCATGCTGCATGCCGGTGAGGCCCGTCGGCGCAATGGCCACCGGCATGCTGACCTCCTGCCCCACCATCGTGCTGCGCGTGCTGCGGCCTTCCATATTGACGGCCACACGCTGGCGCAGCTTGATCTTGTGGAATGCTGCCTCGTTGTCCCGGTAGGTGCCCTGGGTGTACGAGCCCGAGTCCGCATAGTCGTAAAACATCCGGGGCACGCGCTTTTCAGCCAGCACGCGCAAATCTTCAATACATGTGATTTTGGATAAATCAGCCACAAATCTTCCTTGTTATCAAGCCACTGCAGCGGCGCTGGCGGCCAGGCCACTGTGTAACGCGCCCTTCGCTGGGTCCCTGTCGCCCAGGGGGCACAGCCGCCGTCCTAGGCGTGTGGACTACGGGTTTTACAGGACTGCGGGTAAACAGATAGGCCGACATTATGTCGATGTTCTATCCATCCAGGTGTATAGAACCTGCTTGCGATCTCTACGCAGCCGCGTTGGAGTGCAATCGGGATGAGTTCGAAGCGATGGTCCGCAGCTTGCACCGGGGTGCAAGCA
>NZ_CAXYJV010000023.1:0-61265 GCF_964277875.1 uncultured Comamonas sp. | reverse complement strand
GCAAAGGTCACGCCACAGGTTGCCTCGCAGCGCAGCGGAGGGGTCGCAGACAGCAGGGGCGTGCTTCTTTGCTTACTTTCTTGCACGAGCAAGAAAGTGAGTCGCCTGCCGGGCGAAAACCGGCCTCCGGCCTGAAGGCCAAAGCAGGAGCCTGCAGGGCCAAGAGCAATGGAATGCCGACCTCCGCCCGAAACATCAGGACTGCCCTGGCAGACCAGCATCCTCAGCAGGCTGAGAAGCCAAAGGATCCCACTCCGCCCAATCGGGCCCAAACAACTCCACCGGATGCGCCGACCGCTCCGACCCATTGCCACAAGCCATAGACGACGCAGCGCAATAACGGTCACACCCCCAGCAAGTCCGCTCAGGATGCGCAGGATGGATAGGAAAACGTTTGGCCATAAAGAGCTAACAGGGCAAAGATGTAGCGGTACCGCACCACTGTGCGCCTGTGCCAGGCAGCAGGATTTGACCTGGATCATGCTTGGCGTACACCGCAACGCACGGTCAGCGATGGGCAGCGAAAATGGAGGCTGTGACACAGCTCCTGAACACCCCACCCACAGCAGGCTTTGACGAGCCGTTTAGCCTGCTGCAGGCCTGCCATGGCCGGGTGGCGCGCAGCTTGGATCTGTTGGGCCGCCTGGGTGCTTACCTGGCAGAGCAAGGCGGCGACGATGCGCAGGGCCAGGCGCGCGATGCGGCGGCCGATGTGCAGCGCTACTTTGACCTGGCTGCGCCCTTGCACCACCAGGACGAAGAGCTGCATGTGCTGCCCGCGCTGCGGGCCGCCGGGCAACGGGCGCTGGCAGACCAACTGCAGGCCGAACACCGGCAGATGGAGGCGCTGTGGCCGGCGATTCGGGCGGATCTGCAGGCGGTGCAGGCTGGGCATGCCCCGTCGGGCAACGCGCTGGTGGCGGCACGGCGCCGCTGGGCGGATTTTGCAGCGGTGTATACGCGCCATATCGCCGCAGAAGAGACGCAGGCCTATCCCAGCGCACAAACGGTGTTGGAGCCAACCGTGCAAGCAGCCATGGGGCGCGAGATGGCGCAGCGGCGCGGTGTGCGCTACCCGGAGGTGGGGCCATGAAGGCGGAGCAGCAGCCCACACGGCAGCGGCCGCTGGCCGTCAAGATTGGCGCCATTGGCTGCGCGCTGCTGCTGATGGCGCTGGTCGCGATTGGACTGACCTTGCGGCTGACCTGGTCGCTCGAAGGCGGCGCTGCGGCCGTGAATGAAGCGGGGCGCATGCGCATGCAGACCTGGCAGCTGGCGCAGGCCTTGCCGGATGCGAGCCCGCAGCGGCTGGCCCTGCTGATCGGCCAGCTCGACACCAGCCTGGCCTTGCTGGAAAAGGGCGATGCCGCCCGGCCGCTGTCGGTGCCGCGCGATGCAGCCTCGCGTGCGGCCTTGGCGGCCGTGCAGCAGCGCTGGCAGCGGGTACGTGCGGCCTGGCAGCAACCGATGCGCGGCAGCCATGCGGTGCAGGCCGAGGTCACGGCCCAGCAGGCGCAGAGCTTTGTGAGCGAGGTGGACCACCTGGTGGGCCGCATTGAGCAGCAGCTCGCGCGCTGGACGACCTGGCTCAACACGGCCCAGTTCGTGATGATGGCGCTGGCCATTGCCGCCGCGCTGGCGCTGATGTATGCGGCGCAGCTGCTGGTGTTTGGGCCGCTGGCGCGGCTGCAGACAGCCCTGGCCCAGGTGGAGGCGGGTGACCTGTCGGTGCGCGTGCAGGCCGATGGTGGCGATGAGTTTGGCGCGGTGGCCCGGGGCTTCAACCGCATGGCCCTGCGCCTGCAGGATCTGTATGCCAGCCTGGAGCGCCGCGTGCAGCAAAAGACCGAACACCTGCAGGCCGAGCGTGCCCGTTTGGCGGTGCTCTATGACGGTGCTGCCCTGGTGGCGCGGGCCGATTCGCTGCCGGTGCTGGCCCAGGGCTTTGCAGCCCAGATGCGCAAGACCGCGCAGGCCGATGCGGTGGCGCTGCGCTGGTCGGATGAGGACAACCGCCGCTATGTGCTGCTTGCCTCCGAAGGACTGCCCGAGGAGATGGTGGCTGCCGAGCACTGCGTGCCCACCGGTGACTGCTTTTGCGGCCAGCCCCAGGCCCACGCGCAGACCCAGCTGGTGGCGTTGCAGGACTGGCGCAGCGGCGTGCCTGCAGGGGCCAGCCGGGTGGATGCCGGGCAGTGCCGCCGGGCGGGCTTTGTCAGCGTGCTGAGCGTGCCGGTGCGCCTGCATGAGCGCATGGTGGGCGAGGTAGACCTGTTCTTTCGCGATGCGACCACGTTGGCGCCGGATGACCGAGCACTGCTCGATGCACTGGCCAGCCACCTGGCCGGTGGCATGGAGGGCCTGCGCGCCGATGCCTTGCAACGCGAGGCAGCGGTGGCCGATGAGCGCGGCCTGCTGGCGCGCGAGCTGCATGATTCCATCGCGCAGAGCCTGGCGTTTTTGAAGATACAGGCGGGGCTGTTGCGCCGCGATATAGCGCGGGTGCCGCCCGATGGCGCACGCGTGCAGGCAACCTTGGCCGAACTCGATACCGGCATCCGCGAGAGCCTGTCCGATGTGCGTGAGCTGCTGCTGCACTTTCGCACCCGTACCAATGCCGAGGACATCGTGCCTGCGCTGCGCACCACCTTGACCAAGTTCGAGCACCAGACCGGTTTGCCCGCGCATCTGCAGATCGCCGGCGAAGGCATGGCGCTGCCGCCCGATGTACAGGTGCAGGTGCTGCACGTGGTGCAGGAGGCGCTATCCAATGTGCGCAAGCATGCGCAGGCCAGCCAGGTGTGGGTGGAGGTGGAGCAAGGCCCACAGTGGGCGGTGGAGGTGCGCGACGATGGCCAGGGCATGGCGCAAACCGCCCCGGCACTGGACGAAACCCATGTGGGCCTGCGCATCATGCGCGAACGTGCGGCAGGCATTGGTGCCCGCTTGGAGATCGAGTCCGTTGCGGGTGCAGGCACTTGTGTGCGCTTGAGCCTGCCCCTATTGCAGCCCGTGGCCGCTGCACCGCTTACGCTCAGGAGCCCCGCATGAATGCAGCACCAACGCCTACCCTCCCTGTTGCGCCGATTCGGCTGCTCGTCGTGGACGACCACCCGCTTTTCCGGCGGGGCGTGATCGCTCTACTGTCCGCCCAGCCGCAGCTGCAGGTGGTGGCAGAAGCAGGAGATGCCGGCGAGGCGCTGCGCCACGCCGCGCAGCTGCAGCCCGATGTGGTGCTGCTGGACCACCATATGCCGGGCGTGAGTGGCGTGGACCTGCTGCCCGGCCTGCGCGACGCCGCGCCCGCTGCGCGGGTGCTGATGCTCACCGCCAGCGAAGATGCCGACACCTTGGCGCTGGCCTTGCAGCGTTGCGCCCATGGCTATTTGCTGAAGACGGCGGACAGCGAGGTGCTGGTGGCAGCGATCGAGCGCGCCTTGCGCGGCCAATCGACGGTGAGCATGGAAATGACGGATAAGCTGGTGAACGCGCTGCAAACCCGGCCAGCAGAGCCGGCTGCGGCACCCGTTGCGGTGCCCGAGCCGGTCGACCCGTTGGAGCAGCTGTCGCCGCGCGAGCTGGAGATCCTGCGCGAGATCGCTGCCGGTGCCAGCAACAAGGAGATTGCGCGCAGCCTGGCCATTGCCGAGACCACGGTGAAGATCCATGTGCAGCACATTCTGCGCAAGCTGGGCTTGTCATCGCGGGTGCAAGCTGCTGTGCTGCTGACCGAGGGGCGCGGTCGCACAGGGGCCTGATCAAGTGCCCCGGTGGCGCTCCAGCAGCAGGGCCAGGGTGCGCCAGGCGGCCGGTTGCTCGGCCATCGCTACCGAGATGCGCAGCAAGCTTGACGGCGCCTGGCGCGGCGAAAACAGCACGCCGGGTGCCAGCAGCAGGCCATGTTCGCTGGCCTGGCGCGCCAGCAGTTCCGAGTCCATGCCGCAGTCCACCCAGGCAAAGGTGCCGGCCACCGGCTCATGCACTGCGTGGCAGCCCAGCGCTTCGAGCTGGCGCAGGCAGCGGTGGCGCGCCTTGTCCACCCGCTCGCGCAGCCGGTCCACATGCTTGCGGTAGCTGCCATCGGCCAGGATGCGGTGCACGATCTGCTCGCTGGGCAGCGCGGAGGTGAGGCCGCCCAGCAGCTTCAGATCGGTCAGCTGGTGGATGAACTCGGGCCGCGCCGCCACATAGCCCACGCGCAAGCCGCCCGACAGTGTTTTGGAATAGCCCCCCACCAGCAGCACGCGCTGCAGCCTGTCCATGGCCGCCAGGCGCAAGGGCATATTGCCCAGGTACTCGGAATAGGTGTCGTCCTCGACCAGCAGAAAATCATGCCGCTCGGCAATGCGCAGCACCTCATGGGCGACACCGGCCGACAGGCTCAGCCCGGTGGGGTTGTGCACGGCGGTGTTCAGGATGAAAAGCTTGGGCTGGTGCTGCGCGGCCAGGGCCTGCAGCGCCTGCACATCGGGGCCGCCAGGCAGGCGCGGCACGCCCACCACATTCACCCCCATCGTGTTGAGGCGGCCAAAGATCAGGAACCAGCCCGGGTCCTCGACCAGCACGGTGTCGCCCGGCTGCAGAAAGCAGCGCACGATCAGGTCCAGCCCGTGGGTGACGCCGCTCACCGTCATCAGCTGGGTCTCGGGGTGAGCGGGTACTTCCTGTGCCTGCAACGTGGATGCAATTTGGCGGCGCAGCGGCGCCAGACCCTGGGGCAGGCCATAGCCCAGCAGGCTGCGTTCGGCCCGCACGCCCTGCTTCAGAATGGCGCGCATCGCGCCGCTGATCAGGCCTTCGTCCATCCAGCTGGCGGGCAGGCAGCCGGCACTGCCGGTGTGGCCGGAGCCATCGGCATCCTCGCGGAAGATGCCGCGCAGCAGGTAGGCGGTGTCAAACGCAGCACCCTGGGCCAGGCTGGCCGCAGGGGCAGCGGCCGCTACGGCCAGCGCGCGTTGGGCACAGACAAAAAAGCCCGCTCCCCGGCGGGATTGCACCAGGCCTTGTGCGGCCAGCCGGTCATAGGCCTGCACCACCGTGTCGCGGCTTACGCCCGCCTGGTCGGCCAGTGCCCGCACCGATGGCAGGCGCATGCCCGTGCGCAGCCCGTGGTGGCGGATGCGGTCGCTGAAATGCGCCACCAGCTGCTCGACCAGGGAGGCGCTGCCGGTGCGCACTGGTTGCCAGCCCCAGGCGGCCGCTGCCAGCGGGCGGGCACGTGAGCCGGGCGCAGCGGTGTCGGCTGCGGTCTCGGGGGGCGGCGAAAGTGTCTGGGTCATAAGAGCAGGCCAATTCTGCAAGTGGCCAGTTAAAGTGTACCGGTACTGTACTGCATCCTGGCGGTAGCATGGCAACAGCTTTTCTTTTCTTCCTTGTTCGCACGCTGCCATGTCCGTTCTGCCCCAAACCTCCGCTTTTGTGTTGCCCCTGGCCCTGTTCGCCTTTGTCAGCTCGGTCACCCCGGGCCCCAACAATGTGATGCTGACGGCCTCGGGCGCCACTTTTGGCTACCGCCGCACGGTGCCGCACATGCTGGGCATCAGCCTGGGGGTGGTGGCCATGCTGCTGCTGGTGGGCCTGGGGCTGGGCGTGGCCTTTGAGCGGGAGCCGCGTCTCTACACCTGGCTCAAGTACCTGGGTGCCGCTTACCTGCTGTGGCTGGCCTGGAAGATTGCCCGCTCCGGCCAGGCCGGCGCCGGGCAGGCCGGTGCGCAGCCCTTTGGCTTTTGGCAGGCCGCTGCGTTCCAGTGGGTCAACCCCAAGGCCTGGGTCATGGCCATCGGCATCGTGGCGACCTATACCCCGCGCGATGGATATACCGCCAACCTGCTGCTCGCCGCGCTGGTGCTGGGAGTGGTGAACTACCCCAGCGTCAGCGTCTGGACCTTGTTTGGCAGTGCGGTGGGCCGCGCACTGCGCACGCCCCGGGCACTGCAGCGCTTCAACTGGTGCATGGCGGCACTGCTGGTGCTGTCGCTGTATCCGGTGCTGGAGGGCTGATCGCTGGGGCGCGTCACTCCGCCAGGATCAGGGTTTCTGCCCAGCATGCACGCTGGGGCCCGATGGCTACAATGGTCCTCAGCCTTTGCATTGGAGAGAGCCCATGTCCAGCCCGCACACCGACGCCGATACCGAACACCCTCCGGTGGATACCGTGGAAGCCATTGTTCCGCTGATGCCGGTGGTGCTCCCCGTGGTGGGCGCGCTGATGATGTTCCTGCTGGCCTTCATTGCCGTCTACATGGCCTGAGCGCCGCGCGATCCGCGCCCGAGGGCCTGTTGCTGAACCCGCCGCTGGCGGGTTTTTTATCGCCTGCCGCTGGCCGATGATGGCTGGCGCGGCCCCGCGCGGCATACGCGCCTTGGCCACTGCAGGGCCGCGCCACCTCCGCGACAGGCGGCTGGCCAAAGAAACCGGTATCAATACAATTATGCATTTTGTCATGCATCAAATGCATAGATGTGGTGACCGAAAATCACCGTTTTGGGGTCCGACTGCTAAAATCGCGAGTCCAGCGTAGGCATTTTTGCGCACAGGCATGGCGCCCTGTCCGACGCAATGGAGACGGTTTTTCAAAAATGGGTTGCCGGCCAGGGAGCGGGCCGCAGCGGTTTTTGATGAACCGTTTACAACTTTGAAAGCTTCCGATGAACGCAAACGTCCAAGCCGGTGTGGCCATTCAGGCGCCCGACTATGTCAAGAACCCCAAGCTCATTGCCTGGGTGGCCGATATGGCCGCACTGTGCAAGCCTGATTCCGTCTACTGGTGCGACGGCAGCCAGGAAGAATACGACCGCCTCTGCCAGCAACTGGTCGATGCCGGCACCTTCAAGAAGCTCAACCCCGCCAAGCGCCCAGGCAGCTTTCTGGCCTGGTCCGATCCCTCGGACGTGGCACGTGTCGAAGACCGCACCTACATCTGCTCGGCCAAGAAAGAGGATGCCGGCCCCACCAACAACTGGATGGAACCTGCCGAGATGCGTTCGACTCTACAGCCGCTGTTTGACGGTTGTATGAAGGGCCGCACGATGTATGTGGTGCCGTTCTCGATGGGCCCGCTGGGCTCGCCGATCGCCCACGTCGGCATTGAGCTGTCCGACAGCGCCTATGTTGCAGTCAACATGAAGATCATGACCCGCATGGGCCGTGCCGTGTATGACGTGATCGGCAGCGATGGCGACTTCGTGCCCTGCGTGCACACCATCGGCGCGCCCCTGCAAGCCGGCGAAAAGGACACCACCAGCTGGCCTTGCAACAAGACCAAGTACATCGTGCACTACCCCGAGACGCGCGAAATCTGGTCCTACGGTTCGGGCTACGGCGGCAATGCGCTGCTGGGCAAGAAATGCTTTGCGCTGCGCATCGCCTCGACCATGGGCCGCGACCAGGGCTGGCTGGCCGAGCACATGCTGATTCTGGGCGTGCAAAACCCCCAGGGCAAAAAGTACCATGTGGCAGCCGCCTTCCCCAGCGCCTGCGGCAAGACCAATTTCTCGATGCTGGTGCCGCCCACCGGCTTTGAAGGCTGGAAAGTCACCACCATCGGTGACGACATCGCCTGGATCAAGCCGCAGGCCGACGGCTCGCTGCGCGCGATCAACCCCGAAGCGGGCTACTTTGGCGTGGCCCCGGGTACCAACTACCACACCAACCCCAACTGCATGGCCAGCCTGGACAAGAACGTGATCTTCACCAACGTCGCGCTGACCGACGACGGCGATGTGTGGTGGGAAGGCATGGAAAAGGACAGCGGCCAGCTGCCGGACCACCTGATCGACTGGCAAGGCAAGGACTGGACCCCGCAGATTGCGAAGGAAACCGGCGCCAAGGCCGCCCATCCGAATGCCCGCTTCACCGTGGCTGCCACCAACAACCCGGCCCTCGACGAAGCCTGGGACGACCCCAAGGGCGTGAAGATCGATGCCTTCATCTTTGGTGGCCGCCGCTCGACGACCGTGCCGCTGGTGACCGAAGCACGCAACTGGAAGGAAGGCGTCTACATGGCCGCGACCATGGGCTCCGAAACCACCGCTGCCGCGTTTGGCGCGCAAGGCGTGGTGCGCCGTGATCCGTTCGCGATGCTGCCTTTTATGGGCTACAACATGAGCGACTACTTCTCCCACTGGCTGAACCTGGGCGACAAGCTCGAAGCCGCTGGCGCGCAGCTGCCCAAGATCTACACCACCAACTGGTTCCGCAAGGATGCCGCTGGCAAGTTCGTCTGGCCCGGCTACGGTGAGAACATGCGCGTGCTCAAGTGGATGCTGGACCGCCTCGAAGGCCAGGTGCAGGGTACGCAGACCGCCTTTGGCGTGGCCCCACAGTACGCCGAGATCAACTGGACCGGCCTGGACTTCAATGCCGAGCAGTTCAAGACCGTCACCAACATCGACACCGCCGTCTGGACCGAAGAGCTGGCGTCGCACCAGGCCCATTTCGACCACCTGGCCCAGCGCCTGCCCCAAGCGCTGCTGGATATCAAGGCCGATCTTGAAAAGCGCCTGACCGCTGCTTGACCGGCCGCTCGCCCGCGCGCTGGTAGCTCCGCTGCCAGTGACGCAGCCAACGACGCACCGCAAAACCCCGCATGTTTCAGGCATGCGGGGTTTTGTTTTGGATGCGGAGCTGCGGTAGACCTGCCTGGGCTCCGTGTCAGTGCAGGGATGGAACTGTGGTTTGTGGCATACAGCCAGCAGCTTGCTGGGCGGTAAACCGCTTGCCAACCGTTGTTCAAGTGCTGCGGCTTGTGCGGGTAGAGCTGTGCTGCCACGCCAAGCCGCGCATCCGCTTTGGAGGGACTGCGGTCGCCAACGACAAAAAAGCCACGGCATGCCGTGGCTTTAGAAAGGCAGATCGTGGCTGCCGGCGCTGGGGCTCTGGAGGAACCCCGGCGTTGATCAGTAGTTCTTGTGGTAGAACGAAACCGCTGCGTCGCTCATGGCGCGGTTCAGGTCAGCCATCACGCGGCTGTCTTGCAGGGCCACTTGCCAGGTCTTGTCGTCTTCCATGGCGCGGCGGTGGCCTTCGTCCCAGCTGCGGCGTGCGGCGCGCAGGCTGCTGCTCAGGTTGCGGGCAGGGGCAGCCAGCAGGGCGATGGCGACAAAGGCGACGGCCCACAGCAGGGCCCAGCCAGCGATCCAGTGGCTGCCGCCAGCGACGGAGTCCACCAGGCGGGTAGCCACGACCAGCACTGCAGCAACGAGGGCTGCCAGCATCAAGGAAGCGCCGATGCCCTTGGTGCCGAAGGTGGTCTTGAGATGTTCAGCAGCACGTTCCACACGCAGAACGCCCGTGTGCTCGGTAGCCATGTCAGTGTGTACAAAACTGTTGGTCATGATGGATGTCTTTGGTATTAATGCTTCTTGGAAGCGATGCACGAAGTATAGGGTTTACCCTAGACCATCTCAAATTTATCTTTTGAATCTGTATCATTCATGCCAGTGATGTATTGCAGGCCGCTCAGCACCGCAAAGGATTGAAAATGCTGCCCCATCAATTTCGGCATCTCGATCTGAACCTGTTGCGTGTATTCGACGAGGTGATGAATGAGCGCAGCCTGACCCGGGCCGCCGATAAGCTGTCCATCACCCAACCCGCAGTCAGCAATGCGATGCGGCGCCTGCGCGAAGCCTTGAATGACGAACTGTTGGTGCGCAGCGGCCAGGGCGTGGAGCCCACGCCGCTGGCCAATGCGCTGTGGCCGGTGGTGCGTGAATCGCTGGCGCGGCTGCAGGCCAGCTTTGCCCCCGAGCGCTTTGACCCGGCCCACGCCACCCAGGCCTTTGTCGTGGCGATGGCCGATGCCACAGCCGCCACCTTGCTGCCCAGCCTCATGCATATTCTGGAGACCGAGGCGCCAGGCGTCTCCGTACATGTGCAACCACTCACTACACGTGATCCGCGTGAGGAGCTGGAGGCTGAGACTGCCGACCTGGCCGTGGGCTATTTCCCCTTCGTGCTGGCCGAGATGACGGCCCGCGCCCAATCGGGGGATCTGGTGGATTTCGAGAGCCGGCGCCTGTATGACGGCGAATACCTCTGCGTGATGCGCAAGGACCATCCGTTGAGTGAGGGCTTGCTGACTTTGGAGCGCTACTGCGATGCGCGCCATATGCTGGTGAGTTTTTCCGGCCAGCCCTTTGGCTTTCTGGACGAGGCGCTGGCATCGATCGGCCGCAAGCGCCGCGTGGTGCTGACGGTGAACCAGTACTTCACTGCCGCCCGCGTCGTGGCGCGCACCGATCTGCTGACCGTGCTGCCGCGCCACTTTGTGCCCGCCACCGGCATTGCCGATCTGCTGGCCTTCCAACCGCTGCCGCTGCGCGTGGAAGCCGTGCATGTGGATGCGCTGTGGCGCAGCCGCAGCGGGCATATTCCACCCTCGGCGCTGGAATGGATGCTGCATGCGCTGGAGCGCTCGGCGCGGGCGGCTTTTCCTGACCTGGAATTACCGATGTAGCGGGCTGCAAGCCGCCAAAGCCCATGGTAGGCTTGGCGACCATGCACCTGCAAATCCTGTCCGACCTGCACCTGGAGACCCATCCCCATTTCCGTGCCCAGCCCGCGCCCGGCGCCGAGCTGCTGATCCTGGCCGGCGACATTGGCTCCTACCAGAATGGATCGATGCTGGACGATGCAGATTTTGGCCTGGGCCAGTTTAGCCCGCAGCAGGCGGGAGGCCATTGGCCCGAGCCGGTGATTCTGGTGCCCGGCAACCATGAGTTCGACAACCAGGATTTCGACATGGCCCGGCAACGCTTGCGCGCCAGCTGCAACAAGCTGGGCATCACGATGCTGGACTGCGAAACCCTGGTGATCGATGGCGTGCGCTTCATCGGCACCACCCTCTGGTCCGACTACGACGCCATTGCGCTGCACAACGGCGTGACCGAGCTGGGCGCGCTGATGAAGCAGCGCGAGAAGGCCTTCAAGGCCGCCAACTTCTACCTGACCAAGGCCCAGACCGTGCGCAACGGCCAGCCCTTTCTGGCTGCCGAGATGCGCGACGAAGCGCTGCGCTGCCAGCAATGGCTGCGCGCCGCACTGGCCGAGCCCTTTGACGGCAAGACCGTCGTCATCACCCACTTCGCCCCCAGCCTGCGCAGCGCCGATCCGCGCTATGGGCTGACCCCTGGCACCGCCGGCTTTTGCAATGTGCTGGATGACCTGCTGCCCTATGCCGACCTCTGGATCCACGGCCACCTGCATGCGCCGAGCGACTATCTGGCCAAAGGCCAGCACAGCGATGGCCGCCCCTGGCAATGCCGGGTCGTGGCCAACCCGCTGGGCTATGCGCGCAAGGGCGAGCAGGAGACCTTCAACCCGCATTGCCTGGTGCGGGTGTAAGGCGGCAGGTTCTCAGGGACTGCTCGGCGCGCCACGACTTCTCGCGCGGCTCCACAACATCGGTACGGTAAGGTTTGTGCTTGGCGCTGACTAGCCTCTGCGCCGCCGCTATGCCTTGAGCGGGCGCATATATCCCGCCTATTCATCTCCATTTTGCATACCGCGTCCCTAAAACAGTCATTTGGGCGCATTTCAGCAGCAAAACGTTTACGGTCGACTTTTCTTCTCCGGTGCGTGCTTAGCATCTTCGATCAAAATCAAGGGTTTTCACTTAAATTTTTCGCCAAGCCTGATGCACATCAATGTGCGTTTGACGATGAATCTATAAGCTGATACACATGATTTAAGCCTGTAAAGCGCGTTGCCGGTGCCGGCATGCGGGTTTTGCCAGCTCACAGTCCAGCGTTGGTCGTGGCACCGGTGTTGGGTCCCTCACCCCTTGTTGAAGGAGTTAAGGCATGCGTATTTTGTTGGCCGTTGACGGCAGCCCTTACACCCAAAAAATGCTGGATTACCTGGCAGCGCACGCAGAGTGGCTGACCTCCAACCACCATTACACGGCACTCACGGTGCAGCCGCTGCTGCCGCCCCGGGCCGCCAAGGCCCTGGGCAAGGCGCTGGTGGACGATTACCACTCGGAAGAAGCGCAAAAGGTGCTGGTGCCCGTGCAGGAGTTCCTGGCTGCCCACCAGGTGAAGGCCGTGGCAGAGAGCGCTGTGGGCCCCATTTCGCAGACCATTGCGGAGACGGCCGATAACGGCGGCTATGACCTGCTGATCATGGGCACCCGGGGCCATGGCGCGCTGGCCAAGCTGGTGCTGGGCTCGGTGGCCACCCAGGTACTGGCGGAGAGCAAGCTGCCGGTATTGTTGATTCGGTAAATGGATAGGATCAGATAACGAGTCTGTCATTTGCTATTCACCATATAGCAATACTTGGCGTGGATACTGCACCACCAACAGATTTGACCAATGAGGGAGGGGTGGAACCACCGGTGCAATGAATACCGGTGGTCATCCGGAAACTGCTTGCACCCCAGGGGGTGCAGGCAGTTTTTTTATGCCTTGACGGTGGCGCGCGCGGCTGCGGTGGGCGGCGCCAGGCTGCCCTTGGCGCTGTGCACCATCGCGTCGCTCAGCGCGCTGAGCAAGGCGGATTGCAGGTTCCAGCAATGCCAGAACAGATCGACGCGCAGCAGCTGGGCCTCGGCCACATTGACCAGGCGGCCATCGGCCAGGTAGGGACGGGCGAGCAATTCGGGCACCACGCCCACGCCCCAGCCAGCGGCCACGGCGCGCACCTGGGCTTCGGAGTTGGGGACGTAGAGCTGGTGCAGGCCAACGGTCTTGAGCCCCATCGCGCGGGCAACAAACACGCGCTGCATGTCGTCCTTGCGGTTGTAGCTGAGAAACGGCAGGTGCTTGAAGTTGCTGCGGTTGATGCCCTGCGGCACATGCTGCTCGGCGAAGGCGGGCGAGGCCACGGCGATGTAGTGCATCGCGCCCAGCGCCGTCACGCGGCAGCCGCGCAAGGCTCTGGGCATCGTCGTGACACAGCCCAGCACCTCCCCGGTGCGCAGCAGCTCCAACGTGTGGTCCTGGTCGTCGGTGATGATCTCCAGCGGCAGCTGCTGCAGCGCGATGTCCTGCAGCGCATCCAGCGCCCAGGTGGCAATGCTGTCGGCATTGATGGCGATCGAGATGGCCTCGTCATGGGCGTTGCGGCGCTGGGTGTGGGGCAGCAGGCTGTGCAGCTCCTGCTCCAGGTCGGTGCGCAGCAGCCGCAGCTGCTGGGTGTGCTTGAGCAGCAACTGCCCTGCCGCCGTCGGGCGCAGCGGACGGCTGCGCACCACCAGCACCGAGCCGATCTGTGCCTCCAGCGCGCGCAGCCGCTGCGAGACCGCCGATTGCGTCACATTCAGTCGCAAAGCGGCCTTCTCGAAACCGCCTTCTTCAATCACGGCGGCCAGGCATTCCAGCGCGACCGGGTCCAGGTTGCTCATGGGGCTCCAGTATTAGTAGAACTGATGAATCCTGAAGAAGTTTAATTGCACTTTATGTTACAGCCAAGATGCCAGACACTGAGAGCCATGAAAGTCATCATCCTCGGCGCCGGCATCATCGGCACCAGCACTGCCTGGCATTTGCTGCAACTCGGCCACGACGTCACCGTCGTGGACCGCCAACCGGACGCGGCGCTGGAGACCAGCTTTGCCAATGCCGCGCAGATCTCGGTGAGCTACTGCGAGCCCTGGGCGAACAAGCATGCCCCGCTCAAGGCGCTCAAGTGGATGTTCGACAAGGAGGCACCGCTGCTGCTGCGCCCCCATGCCGATCCGCAGCAATGGCGCTGGCTCACCCAGTTTCTGGCCGAGTGCAATGACCGCTCCTTTGCTCGCAATGTGCAGCAGATCGTCGCGCTCGGTGCCTACAGCCACAGCGCGTTGAAGGCCGTGGTGGCGCAGACCGGCATCGAGTTCAACCGGCTCGAACGCGGCATTGCCCACTTCTTCACCAGCGACGAAGCGGTGCAGGATGCACAGATGGCCGTCGATCTGATGCGCCAGTACGGTGTGAACCGCCGCATGGTCAGCACCGAAGAGTTTCTGAAGATCGAGCCCGCCTTCAAGCCCTATGCCGCGCAGATCAAGGGCGGCACCTTTACCGAGAGCGATGAGAGCGGCGACGCCCGCGTGTTCACGCAAAAGCTCGCCCAGCTCTGTGCCCAGGGCGGTGTGCAGTTTCTCTACAACCACCGGGTCGAGCGGCTGAATGTGGCGGGCGGCGCGATCGATTCGGTCACCGTGCGCGCCACTGCAGCGGGTGCAGACAGCAGCCCACGCACCTTGCAGGGCGATGCCGTCATCGTCGCCTGCGGCAGCTACACCGCGCCGCTGCTGCGTACCGTGGGCCTGAACGTCGCCATCTACCCCGGCAAGGGCTACAGCGCCACCTTGCCGATCCTCAAGCCCGAGGCTGCGCCCTTTGTCAGCTGCATTGACGACGGCAACAAGCTGGCGATGAGCCGGCTGGGCAACCAGCTGCGCGTGGCCGGCACCATCGAGCTCAACGGTTTTGACAGCTCGCTGGACAGCCCGCTGGCCAAGGCCCGCTGCCACATGCTGGCGCGCCGCATCGAGGAGCTGATGCCCGGCGTCTGCGATACCCGCCTGCCCGAGCAGGGCGGCAACCCGCAGTTCTGGACCGGCCTGCGTCCTGCCACCCCCACGAATATCCCGTTCATTGGCCGCACCAAGATCGGCAAGCTCTGGATCAATGCCGGCCACGGCACCCTGGGTTGGACCCATGGTGCCGGCAGCGGCAAGGCCATGGCCGAGCTGGTGAGCGGCCGCATGCCGGACATGCAATTTGGTTTCTACGGCTTTGAAAGCGAAGCCAGGAGCCGGGCCGCTGTTGCAGCCTGACGGGCTTACCGCTCCATGAAAAAGGGCCGCACACGGTGCGGCCCTTTTGGCGTTTATCGGAAGGGATCAGGCGTCCAGACGCACCAGCCAGCCGTGGCGGTCCGGGGCGCGGCCGTACTGGATGTCGGTCAGCTCCTTGCGCAGCGCCATCGTGACTTCGCCAGCCGGTGCCGACAGGTCGCCCACCGAGAAGCCTTCGCCCTTGAGCTGGCCGATGGGGGTGATGACGGCCGCGGTACCGCAGGCAAACACTTCGGTGATGTCACCGGAAGCCACGCCTTGCTTCCACTCGTCAACGGCGATCTTGCGCTCTTCGACCACCATGCCACGGTCGCGCGCCAGTTGCAGCAGCGAGTCGCGCGTGATGCCTTCCAGAATGCTGCCCGACAGCGCAGGCGTGACCAGCTTGTTTTGCTTGCCGTAGACCAGGAACACGTTCATGCCGCCCAGCTCCTCGAGGTACTTGCCCTCGGCAGGGTCGAGGAACAGCACCTGCGAGCAGCCGTTGTCCTGGGCTTGCTGCTGGGGCAGCAGCGAGGCGGCATAGTTGCCGCCGCACTTGGCGGCACCCGTGCCGCCCTTGGCCGCGCGGGCAAAGTCGGTGGACAGCCAGATCGCCACGGGCGCCACGCCCTTGGCAAAGTAGGGGCCTGCGGGGCAGGCGATCACGTAGTAGGTGGCCTTGTGGGCGCTGCGCACGCCCAGGAAGACTTCGTCACCGATCATGAACGGGCGCAGGTACAGGCTGGCTTCGTTGCCGCTGGGCACCCAGTCCTTGTCCACAGCGATGATCTGCTTGAGCGATTCCACAAAAATGTCGACCGGCAGCTCGGGCAGGGCCAGGCGGCGGGCGGAGCGCTGCAGGCGCTCGGCATTGGCTTGGGGGCGGAAGGTCCAGACCGAGCCGTCCGCATGGCGGTAGGCCTTGATGCCTTCAAAGATTTCCTGGCCGTAGTGCAGCACGGCTGCAGCGGGGTCCAGCGCAATCGGGCCGTAGGGGGTCACGGCCGCATCGCGCCAGCCACCCTCTTTGTCCCAGTGCACCGAGACCATGTGGTCGGTGAAGTGCAGACCAAAACCCGGGTTGTCCAGAATCTTGGCGCGCTCTTGGGCGCTGCGTGGCTGGCTCGATGGGGTGACGGCAAAGGTCAGGGAAGAGGGGGACACGGGACTAATCCTTCAGTTGGCAACAGGGACAGCAGCGTTCTGTGGGGGAGCCGCTGCCGGTCATGGTGGCCGTCCGCCAGCCTGGAGAGGCTCCAGGACAAAGTGACGGGCTGCACGCCAAACCCCATAGCATGCCAGTTTTTTGCGCCGGTGGCGCCAAGCAGGCTGCATTGCCAGCATGGCGAGTCAACCACCTGCAGAGGCAAACGGCCATCGCAGGCGGCCAGCTTACGGGTTTTTCCTAGTGAACCGTCGCACGCTGGGTCGCCAAAAAATCGAGCAGCAGGCCTTCGAAGGCATCCGGGCTCTCCAGCTGGGGCCAGTGGCCAACGCCTTCCAGGCTCTCGTGCCGGGCCTGGGGCAGCAGGTCTGCCAGCGCCTGCATGCGCTGGGGCGGCATGCACACATCCTGGCCGCCGCTCACCAGCAGGCAGCGCTGGGTCAGGTGGGGCAGGCGTTCGGCCAGGGTGCTGGGGCCGGCCAGCATCTCCAGCATGCGGCCATAGGCCAGAGGCTGGATCTGGGTGATCGCATGGCGCGCCAGCTGCAGGCCTTCGGGCAAGGCCTGCTGGCCCGATTGCAGCTGCACCAGTAGCTCGGCAAAACGCTGCATCTGCACCGGCTCGGTGCTGGCCTGCTGCTGGCACTGGGCCAGCAGTTGCTGGCGCGTCTGCACCCAGTGCTGCTGGCTGTCGGCCTCCAGCGCCGGGCCGCCGGCCACCAGGGTCAGGCTGCGCACGCGGGTGGGGTGGCGCAAAGCCAGCTCGGCGGCCACCATGGCGCCCATGCCATGGCCGACGATATGGGCGCGGCCAATCTTCAGCGCTTCCAGCAGGCCGTCCGCCGTGGCAGCCAGCGCCTTCAGGCTGTAGCCGCCATAGGGCGGTGGGTTGGCATGGTAGCCGGGCATGTCCCAGGCGATGGCGCGATAGCCCTGGCTGGCGAGCAGCTCTACCTGCGGGGCAAAGCCCAGATGGTCGGTGTCGGCATCGTGGAGCATCAGCACCGTCGGGCCGCTGCCAAGCATCGCAAAATTGGGAATCAGGGACATAGGTGTGCTTCTCGCCGAGTGTTTCCCTCGCAGATGCGGCCCGTCTGCCTTGTTTTCAAGCACCTACGCCCGCAGGGGCCTCGCCTGCTGGCCGATAATGGCCCTTATCCATGCTTTTGACGGCATGGCATCTGCCCCTGCCGTCTGCCTGCCCCGTGAACCGCTCCCTGCCTCCTGAACACCTGCAATCACCCGCTTCTGCCTCGTTTTCCGAACGTGAGTTTCGCAATGCGCTGGGCCAGTTCGCCACCGGGGTGGCCGTGGTGACAGCGCTGGCGCCCGATGGCAACAAGGTCGGGTTGACGATCAGCTCCTTCAATTCCGCATCGCTCACGCCACCGCTGGTGCTGTGGAGCCTGATGAAGACGGCCAGCTCGATGCCGGTGTTCGAGACCGCCAGCCACTACGCGATCAATGTGATGGGCGCGCACCAGAAGGCGTTGGCCTTGCAGTTCAGCCGCAAGGGCATTGACCGCTGGGCGGGCGTGGAGTTTGAGATGGGCGTTACCGGCGTGCCGCTGCTGGCCGGCGCCATTGCCAGTTTTGAGTGCCGCAACGGCCCCCACCATGATGCGGGCGACCATGTGATCCTCGTCGGCGAGGTGGCGCATTGCCAGCATGTGGCGGGCGTGCCGCCGCTGCTCTACCACGGTGGCAATTTCTACACTGAGCAGCTGATCTAAGCCACACGTGCTGCAGGCAACAAAAAACGACCCGAGGGTCGTTTTTCATTGGGCGGGCGGGGCGCTGCTTACTTCTCGACGAAGGCGCGTTCCACCACAAAGTCGCCTGGCGTCGAGGTATTGCCTTCCTTGAAGCCCCTGGCCTCCAGCAGTTCCTTGAGTTCGGCGAGCATCGCGGGGCTGCCGCAGAGCATCACGCGGTCGGTGTCCGGGTTCAGTTCGGGCAGGCCGATGTTCTGCGGGAAGGTGCCGGCGGTGATCTGGTTGGAGATACGGCCCTGGTTGCGGAAAGGCTCGCGCGTCACCGTGGGGTAGTACACCAGCTTGTCCTTGACGATTTCGCCGAGGAACTCATGGTTGGGCAGCTCTTCTTCCAGCAGCTTCTGGTAGGCCAGTTCCTGGACCTGGCGCACGCCGTGTACGACGACGACCTTCTCGAAGTGGTCATAGGTCTCGGGGTCGCGCGCCACCGACAGCCACGGCGCCAGGCCGGTGCCGGTGCCGATCAGGTACAGGTTCTTGCCAGGCAGCAGGTAGTCGACCAGCAAGGTGCCCGTGGGCTTCTTGCCGACGATGATGGTGTCACCCACCTGGATGTGCTGGAGCTTGCTGGTGAGCGGGCCGTCATCGACCTTGATCGACAGGAACTCCAGGTGTTCTTCGTAGTTGGGGCTGGCGATGGAATAGGCGCGCAGCAGGTTCTTGCCGTCGACCTTCAGGCCGATCATCGTGAAGTGGCCGCTGGAGAAACGCAGCGCGGGATCACGGGTGGTCGTGAAGGAGAACAAACGATCGGTCCAGTGGTGAACAGACAGGACACGTTCTTCGAGAAAGGCGCTCATAGCAGTGCAGTACTCAGTTAGTCTTGTGTATATCTATAAACGCTATTGTTCACTATTCATACAACTTAAACGTCATATGGACATATCGGCGCGTTGTGAACGGGGTTTTTCACCGTTTCAGGGCCTATTTTCGACCTAGCGCAATAACGCAGATGGCGTAGGGACCCTCTGCAAAACTCCCTGCCGTGGTCTGAACGCGGGCTCGGGCGATCCGCTGCGTTGTCTTCCTTGTCAATAGCTACAGCTATTGACTGCAAAAGACGCCTTGCGTCTCATCCCGATCTGCGTCCATCCCGCTTGGCGAGGGTTTTGCAGAGCATCCCTAGAAGTTATCCAGGATGTTGGAAATCGAGGTCGCTGCCAGCAGCACATGGGGCAGCAGCTCGGCCTCGGCCTTGGCCGTGCCCCAGCGCGTGGAGGGGGCCGAGATGGTGATCGCGCCAATGGGCACGCCGCCCCGGCCGGTGATGGCGGCAGCCACCGAGATATCGCCCACCACGGTCTGGTTCTGCACGATCGCATAGCCGTCGCGCTCGGCGTCTTCGATGCGGCGCAGCAGCTCTTCGGGGTCGGTCATGGTCTGGGCGGTGATCTTGACCAGCGGCGTCGATCCGATCAGGCGCAGGCGCTCGTCCACCGGCAGCTTGGCCATCATCGCGCGGCCCGATGCGGTATAGGCCGCAGGCAGGCGCGAGCCCACGGCAAATTCCGAGTTGTAGATGTAGCGGCCCGGCACCTTGGCGATGAAGACCACCTCGTTGCCATCCATCTCCTGCAGGTTCGAGGTCTCGCCCAGGGTATGGGTCATCTCGATCAGGTAGGGATAGGCCCGCTCGACGATGCGTTGCGAGCGCAGGTAGTTGTACGACAGGCGCAGCACCTCGGGCGCGAGTGTGTACTGGTTGGAGCCGGGCAGGCGGCGGATGTAGCGCAGGTTCTCCAATGTGAAAACAATGCGCTGGGTGGCGCTGCGGTCGAGCTGGGCGGCCCGGGCAATCTCGGCCAGCGACATCTCGCGGTGGGTGTCGCGAAAGGCTTCCAGCACCTGGAAGGCCTTGGCCAGGGAGCCCACGAACAATGAGGATTCACGGGCAGAGGGTTCAACGCTTGCTACGGGCTCGGCAATGCTGTGGGTGTTTTTAGGCATCGTAAAAAGCGGCTGTCTCGGGTCACTGTCTAATGGTCTTGCATGAAGGTCGCGTTCAGGCTTGTGGCCTGCGGCGCGCCCAGCAGTCTGAGGGTCGTCTCGAACTCGGTGCGCAGTATCTCCAGAACCTCGGCCACGCCCTGGGGGCCGCGTGCGGCCAGTCCGTAGAGCGGCGCACGCCCCAGCAGGACGGCATCGGCCCCCAGCGCCCGGGCTTTGGCGATGTCGCTGCCGCGGCGCACCCCGCCGTCGACAAAGATATGCATCTTGCCATGAACCGCGTCGGCAATCTGCGGCAATTGCGCCATCGGTGCGGGTGCGCACTCCAGCTGCCGCCCGCCGTGGTTGCTGACCACGATGCCGTCGGCGCCAGCCTGCAGCGCGCGCCGGGCATCATCGGCGCTGAGCAGGCCCTTGACGATGACGGGCCCCTTCCAGTGGCGGCGCACCCAGGCCAGGTCTTCCCAGCGCAGGCCCATGTCCATCTCGCGGCTCATCGCGGCGGCCTGCTTCTGGATATTGCTCTCGACCCCGGCGCTGCGTGCCAGGTTGACCAGCTGCGGCGAGCCGCCCTGGCGCAGCATGCGCAGGCACCAGCGCGGGTGGCTGAGCAGGTCGGCCAGCAGCCGGGGCGTCCAGGGCACGGGCATGCGAAAGCCGTTGCGCACATCGTGGTCGCGCTTGCCATGCACCATGGTGTCCACCGTCAGCATCAGTGCGCTGAAGCCCGCTGCCTGCGCGCGGGCCATCATGCTCTGCGCGATGCGGCGGTCCTTTTGCACATAGAGCTGCAGCCACAGATCGCCCGGGCTGGCGGCGCGCACATCTTCCAGCAAGGATGTGGAGGCCGTCGACATCACAAAGGGCAGGCCAGCCGCATGCGCGGCGCGGGCCAGCACCTGCTCGGCCTGGGGCCAGTACAGGCCGTTCAGACCGGTGGGCCCGACAAAGGCCGGCATCGCCTGTTGGCGGCCAAACAGGGTGATGCTGGTATCCACCTGGCTGACATCGACCATCGTGCGCGGCAAGAAGGTGACATCGCCCCAGGAGGCGAGGTTGCGCGCCATGCTGCGGCCGTCTTCCGCGCCGCCTTCGAGGTAGTCAAAAGCGAAGCGGGACAGGCGCCGGCGCGCCAGCTCCCGGTAGTCTTTGATGGCAGGCAGCATGGCGGGTGCTCGCTCAGGCCAGCGCGTGCTCAGCCTGCAGCTGGGCCGTCAGCACCTGGCGCAGGCGGGCGGACAGCTCGGGGTTGCAATCGACCAGCGGGGCCAGCAGGTGCGGCGCCTGCACGCCCACCAGGTCCCAGACCGACTTCATCGGGCCCGGGTTGGTCTCGGCAAAGGCCAGGTCCAACAGGCCGATCAGCTCCTGGTGCAGGGCCAGCGCTTCCTGGGTCTGGCCACTGGTCAGCAGTGCGTACATGCGGGTCCACGTCTTGGGCAGCAGGTTGGCCGTCACGATGATGCCGCCCTGGGCGCCGCAGAGCATCTGCGCGGGGAAGATGGTGTCCTCGCCGCTCAGCACGGCAAAGCTGGCATCCACGCCCTTGACCACCTTGAGGAAGTGGTACATGTCGGTGTTGCAGGCCTTCATGCCGATGATGTTCTCGTGGCGCGAGAGCTCATGCAGCACTTCGGGCGCGATGGAGATGCGGGTGCGGTAAGGGATCTCGTAGATCACCACCGGCAGCGGCGACGCATCCGCATAGCGCAGGAAGTAGTCGCGGATGCCTTGCTGCGACGGCGTGGTGTAGTAGGGCGTCAGCACCATCAGCGCGTCTGCGCCGGCATCGGCCAGCGCCTGGCCCGAGGCGATGGCGTCGTGGTAGCCGGGGTCGAGCACGCCAGCCAGCACCGGCAGGTCAGCGGATTGGTGCTCGCGCACGGTGGCCACCATGCGGGCCCGTTCGGTGCGCGACAGCGCGCCGTATTCGCCAGTGCCGCCCAGCGGCACGGTGCCGCTGATGCCGCTGCCTTGCAGGTGGTCCAGCAGCGCGCGCACGGCCTGGGTGTCGATCTGGCCGTCGGCGGTCACCGGCGTGGCCAGTGCAGGGAAGATGCCGCGGAGTTGCTCAGAGGTGATACGTGTAGTCATGGTTCATCAATTCAAAGAAGCGGCGGAGCGGCGACGCAGCCAGTCCGCACAGGTGATCAAAATGCCGATGAAGGCGAACAGGCAGGTCGAGACGGCGGCGATCACCGGCGAGATCTGCAGGGTCACTTCATCCCAGAACTGCTTGGGCAGGGTGGAGCTCAGGCCACCGGAGGCAAACAGCGAGATGGTCAGCTCGTCAAACGAGGTGGCAAAGGCAAACAGGAAGGACGAGGTCAGACCGGCGGCAATAATCGGGAAGGTCACATAGCGCAGGGTCTGCCAGGGGCGGGCGCCCAGGCTCTGGGCGGCCATGTCCAGGCGCGTGTCGTAGTTGCGCAGCACGGCCATCATGGTCATCACCACATAGGGGATGGCGATGACGGTATGCCCCAGCACCAGACCCAGCGAGGTGCCCACCAGGCCCACCTTGGAGAAGAAATAGAACATGCCCACGGCAATGATCATGCGGGGGATGATCAGCGGCGACAGCACAAAGGCCAGCAGCAAGGCCTTGCCGCGCATCTGGCTGCGCACCAGCAGAAAGGCCACCGGCGTGCCCACGGCCATCGCCGCCAGCGCGGCAAAAAAGCCCACGACAAAGCTGCGCACCGTGGCGTTGATCCACAGCGGCGAGGCCAGCATGTCCTGGTAGTGCTGCAGGGTGAAGCCCTGGGGCGGCCAGTTCAGGCCCGATTTGTCGGCAAACGAGATCGGGATCATCAGCAGCGCAGGCACGCTCAGGAACACCAGCAGCGCCACCACGCTGGCGCGCAGCACGAACGAATCGCCTTGCTGCAGATCGCGTTTGCGCGAGCGGGGAACCAGCGCAATCAGGCGGTCGCTGATGCTGCCCAGCAGGCCCAGCACCGTCTCGGACAGCTGGCGCATGAAGCCGCTGCTGTGGTTGCTCTTGTCGGACTGCGCGCCCGTCATCGTCGACAGGCCCAGCACCTTGTCATAGACCGCAAACACGATCAGCACCACGATCAGCAGCAGCACCGAGATGGCGCCGGCAAAGCCCCAGTTCATCACCTGCATCACCTGCTCGATGATGAGCTGGGTGATCATGGTCTCCTTGCGGCCACCCAGCAGCTGGGGCACGATGAAGAAGCCCACGGCGGTGACAAAGACCATGATGGCGCCCGCTGCCACACCGGGCATGGACAGCGGAAAGTACACGCGCCAGAACGCGGTGCCCGGGCGCGCACCCAGGGTGAGCGCCGCGCGCGGCAGATTGCGGTCGATGTTCTCCATCACCGACAGCATGGTCAGCACGGCCAGCGGCATCAGCGCATGGACCATGCCCACCAGCACGGCGCCAAAGCTGTAGAGCATGTTGGAGGGCGCATCCTGCAGGCCCAGCGCCAGCAGCAGCTGGTTGGCCAGGCCATTGCGGCCCAGCACCACGATCCAGGCAAAGGCGCGCACCAGAAAGCTGGTCCAGAAGGACAGCAGAATCCAGAACACCCAGCGGCTCTTCTTGTCCTTTTGCAAGGACGAGACCAGGTAGGCAATCGGGTAGCCGCCGATGATGGACAGCAGCGCCGTGACCAGCGAGATCTTCAACGTGATCCACATCGTGTCCAGGTAGACCGAGGAGCTGAACAGCTGGCTGTAGTTGTTCCACTTGAAGCTGCCATCGCTGTAGATGCTCAGCAGCAGCAACTGGCCGACCGGGTAGACCAGCAGCACCAGAAACAGCATGACCAGCGGTGCGGCCATCATCAGCGGCCTTACCCAGGCCGCGCGGGGGGTGGCGGCGCTGTTCATGCGGGCTCCGGAACGGCGACGGCATCGCTGCTGGACCAGCCAAAGTCCACGGTGCTGCCCAGCGCATGGTCATGCTTGGCGATGGAGGTCGGGAAGGACAGCACCACCGGCTCGCTGCTGAGGGCAGGCGCCTTCAGGTAGAGCTTGGTGAGGCTGCCGGTGATCATCGTGTCGAGCAGCTGGCCGCTGAAGCGTTCGCTGGCGCCCTGGGCCGCTGCAGCGGCCGCCATGTTTTGCGGGCGCACCATCACGCAGACCTTGGCGCCGGTGGTCAGCGGCTGGTCGGCCGATGCCAGCAGTTCGGTGTTGGTGCCGTTCAAGGCCACGCGGGCCTGGCCGCCCTGGCTGGACACCACGGTGCCCTTGAACAGATTGCTCTCACCCAGAAAATCGGCCACAAACGGTGTGCGCGGGCGGAAGTACAGGTCCGCCGGCGAGCCCAGCTGCTCGATGCGGCCGCCGTTCATCAGGCAGATGCGGTCCGACATGGTCATCGCCTCTTCCTGGTCGTGGGTCACATAGACGATGGTGGTGCCGGCCTCGCGGTGGATGCGCTTGATCTCCAGCTGCATGTGCTCGCGCAGCTTCTTGTCCAGCGCGCCCAGGGGCTCGTCCATCAGCACGATGGACGGCTTGTAGACCAGGCAGCGCGCCAGCGCAATGCGCTGCTGCTGGCCGCCCGAGAGTTCCTTCGGAAAACGCTGCGCCACATGGGGCAGGTGCACCAGCTCCAGCGCCTCCAGTGCGCGCTTCATCGCGGTGGCGCGGTCCAGCTTGCGCATCTTCAGCGGAAAGGCGATGTTCTCGGCAATCGTCATGTGCGGGAACAGCGCATAGTTCTGGAACACCATGCCGATGTCGCGCTCATAGGGCGCGCCATAGGTCACGTCCTTGCCGTTGATCAGCAGCTGGCCGCCATCGGGCACGGACAGGCCGGCGATCATGCTCAGCAAGGTGGTTTTGCCCGAGCCCGAAGGGCCCAGCAGGGTCAGGAACTCGCCCTCAGGCACTTCCAGGTTGGTGGGGTGCAGCGCGACAAAGGAGCCGTAGCGCTTGGTCAGACCCGCAATCGACAGTTTTATGTTCTTCATTTCAATGGACTCCATTGCACCGCGGTGCAACGAATGAACCTGGGGGTGCCTGTGCGGAGGCTGGCGTGTTGTGCCGCCGCTCCGCAGGGTTCGTCATCAGTGGCGGGCCGTGCTTACTTCAGCACCCATCCGTTGAACTTCTCGATCACCGCAGCCTGGTTGGCCACCCAGTACTTGGCATCGATCTGCACGCCGTTCTTGATGTTGTCGGGATAGGTGGGCGAGTCCTTGGCCAGCTCGGGCTTGATGTACTTGAAGGCCTCGGGCTGGGTCACGCCAGCGGCAAAGTACTGGCTGAGCGAGCCCATGCGCTGGGGCTCGGACGCGAACTTGATGAACTCGCGGCAGGCGTCTGCATTGGGCGTGCCCGCCAGGATCGACCAGCTGTCCACGCCCCAGATGTTCTGGTTCCAGACGATGCCGATCTTGGCGCCATCGGCATTGGCCGACTGCGGGCGCGACACCCAGGTGGCGATCATGTCCACTTCGCCGGACTTGAGCATCTGCTCGACCTGGGCACCGGAGTTCCACCAGACGTCGATCTTGGGCTTGATCGCATCGAGGGCCTTGAAGGCGCGGTCCAGATCCAGCGGATACAGCTGCGCGGCCGGCACGCCCGAGGCCATCGCGGCCTGCTCCAGCGTGTCGAACGGGTGCTTGCGGATGCCACGGCGGCCGGGGAAGTCCTTGACGTTCCAGAAATCGGCCCAGGACTTGGGCGCGGCGCGGCCCTTGAAGGCCTCTTCACGGTAGGCCAGCACGGTGCTGTAGACATTGGTGCCCACGCCGTAGGGCGACATGTACTGGGCCGGGATGGTCTTGACGAAGGGATCGTTCTCCAGGCCATGCTTTTCCAGCAGCACCTTGCCGCCTTCGGTCAGCAGCAGGATCGCGGGCTGGCTGATCTTGGCCATGTCCCAGGTGTAGTTCTTGGTCTCGACCATGCTGCGGATCTGCGCCACGGGCTCGGCCGTTGCCTGCACCCCCACCACTTCGATGCCGGTCTTCTGCGTGAATGGCTTGTAGTACACCGCGCCATAGGCCTTGGTGTAGATACCGCCGTCATCACGCACCACGATACGCTTGGACGTGGCACGGGCATAGCGCAGTACGGCAGGTGCAGCAATCAGGCCTGCGCCAGCCACAGCCGCCTTCAGTGCGGTGCGACGGGAGGTAGTGATCTCAGTCATAAAGTGTCCTTTCGAAGGAAGAGGCAGGAGAAGTCAAGGGAGGGAGGGGGTCAGGGAGCGGGTGGCAGCAGGCGCCCGGGGTTGAAGCGCTGCTGCGGATCGATGGCGCGCTTGATGGCATGCATCAAGTCCAACTCGACGGCGGGCTTGAACAGCGCCATCTCGTCGGTCAGCACCTGGCCGATGCCATGCTCGGCGCTGAAAGTGCCTGCCAGCGCGCAGGCCACTTCGTTGACGGCCTGCTTGACGCGGTGCGAGAGCTGGTCCTGCTCGGCGGGCGTGAGCGCCTGCCACTGCGCAAACTGCATCTGCGGGATGAAGTGCACATTGCCGTCGCCCAGGTGGGCGACGATGATGATGGGCGCGTCCGGCACGATGCGGTGCGCGGCAGCCGTGGCCTGGCTGATGAACGCGGGGATGGCCGACAGCGGCACGGCCGGGTCGGTGTTGATGCCGATGCCGGCCTTCTTGTTGCCTTCGGAGACGCTGTGGCGCACCTCCCACCAGTCGGCCTGCTGCTTGCCGTTGGTGGCGATGGCCGCATCCAGCAGCATGCCCTCTTCGGCGGCGGCCGACAGGGTCTCTTCCAGCGCGGCGGCCAGCAGGGTCTCGTCGCAGGTGTCGGTCAGCTCCACCAGCACATGCCAGGGGTAGCTGGGGCTCAGCGGCGCGCGGCGGTCGGCCACATGGTTCAGCACAATGTTCAGCTGCACATCGTTGAGCATCTCAAAGGCCGACAGCGAGGCGCTGCAGCGGCTCTGGAAGCGGGCCAGCATGGCTATGGCCGCCTGGGGCGATTCCACCGCCAGCCAGGCCATCGCCCGCGCCGTGGGCAGCGGGTGCAGCTTCAGCGTCGCGCCGGTGATGATGCCCAGGCTGCCTTCGGAGCCGATGAACAAATGCTTGAGATCGAAACCGGTGTTGTTCTTGCGCAGGCCGTAGAGCCCTTCCCAGATGCGGCCATCGGGCAGCACCACTTCGAGGCCCAGCACGTTCTCGCGGGTATTGCCATATCGCAGCACGCCCGTGCCGCCGGCATTGGTCGCAATGTTGCCGCCGATCTGGCAGGAGCCTTCAGCGCCCAGGCTCACCGGGTAGAGGCGGCCATGGCTGCGGGCGGTCTCCTGCACGGTCTGCAGCACGCAGCCCGCATCGACCACCATGGAATTGTTGGCCGGATCGACCGCACGCACCTGGCGCATGCGGCCCAGGTTGATGACCACGGTCTCGGGCAGGTCCGCGCGCGGAATCGCGCCTTCGCAGAGGCTGGTATTGCCACCCTGGGCCACCACCGGCACCTGCGCGGCATGGCAGAGCTTGACCACCTCTGCGACCTGCGCCGTCGTCGACGGAAACACAACGCACTGGGCCTGGCCCTGGTAGCGCCCGCGCCAGTCGGTCACATGGCCGGCCAGGTCCTGCTGGCTGCGGAGAACTGCGCTATCACCAAGCAACGCGATGAAGGTCTGAATCAATGCCATATGCCCACGGGTCCAAAGTCTGGAGAGAGGACTCGATGATGGCTAATTCTTAATAAGATTAGTATTAGATGAAATACGAATACATGTGATTGCAATGCGATTGATGCATGCGCAGCTTAGCAGGCATGCTTTGCCGAGGTCGGACAGTGGGAGAGGGGATGCGGTTTCAGCGATGTGCTGCTAAGCGGGAGGCCGCTTGCGCCATCTGTGACTTTTAGCGCTGTGGTGGGCTATGGTCTGTAAGGGGCTGGAGACGCGATGCTGCCGCTCGTCACCGTCCTGCCAAAGGTGAGAGAGCCTTGCATTTGCGCGAGCAGGTTGGATTGGTGGAACCTGAGGCAGATGTCGCTATTAGTGTGTGGGGACTGACTGATTCTTCAACGGTGATTGAATGCCTGCGCGGGGCATTGTGGGGGGGGGGAAAGCAATTATCTGCAGATCTCATTGTCGATTTTTATGTCGACCATCATAGAGAACATTAGGCGAGCATTTTCTCCAATAATCACTAAATTGCATTTCTGGATGTATAGAAAGCTCATATGGCTTGTCACAAAAATAACTCTCACAAAATAGTCATCGCCTAGCTGATGAACTTCCCTTTTCCTGTTTCCATGAACTACATTTTCTATGAATCTATCTGATTTTCTAAAAAACATGTAGTCCGGAACTCCGTGATGGTTCATTCCACAACTCATCCAGTTTTCTGCTGTGTCCCAGTTATCTGATACTTCATTCATCAGGCATTCAGCATGGGTTGTTACGGTGACGTCGTCGATGACTAGGCGATTGTGGTCTGCATGGCTTGCTTGGGAGTAGATCAGAGTGAGGCTAAGAATACCTGCTTTAAGAGTTGATGGAAGGTTCATAACTTTTACCTTTGCCGCCTCTTAGAAAGTCTTCCAGCTAAAAAAATCGCTAGTGCAGTGCCAAGAATTCCTGCGATAGCTAAAAAACTTGCAATCGCCGGTTGCCTACAGCGCGGGTTAGATACAAACAGGTTAAATGCATTTCCACATTCTGCAAAAGCCATGCTGAAAGAGGAAATGACCCACATCAAACACCAGATAGAAAATATTGGGAGTATGGCCGCGATAGCGCATAAACAAAAGTAGAGAAATTTGTGAAAGCCCATTTTGAAGTTTTCAATTATTATTAAACCGCACTCCAAAAGCTAATGTGGAGCCATTGCTTCTTTCGTGCTTGGTAATCTTACATTGGTCGTTGATGTTCTGATTTGAAGCCTTCTACTCGAGCATTCAAGTGTCAGTGTTAAAGTAATGGCTCATCCTTTTGTGTTTGTTTCTAAATAATTAAAATTTAGATAAGTGGATTTAAATGAATTTATCTGCATATTTCGTTGCCTATTTTTATATCGGTCATTGTAGAGAATAAAAAATTTGCATCGTTCCCTGCTATAACTAGATAGCATTTTTTTAAAAATAGAAAATTGAATGGGTAATCACCAATCATGAATTGCACAAAATCGTTCTCTCCGATTTTTTGAACTATCTTTTTTCTATTGCTATCGATAACATTGTCGTGAAAATTTCGGTCGAGATGAAATCTCAAATCAATATCATCTCTCAATACATCTAATTTGCATGTCAGTGTGTGTTTCTTGGAATCTAGTATCGTACAAAAGGGAGGAATTTTTATTGTTATATTTTCTAAAGTAAATTTATCCTGGGCGGTGATTGCAGCATTGGAGTAAAGAAGGGAGGCTAATAAAAGGGTAAATTTTGACATTTGGTGTTACTTCACGCTTGGAGGTCCGTTTCCTAGGGTGCCGGGGGTGTTTTTGTATATATTCACCGAGCCATTGGCGATGTCTTTATATCCTTCGAGGGCTGTTCTTCTGGAATTATCTAGATCTTGTTGCATTTTTTCTCCTGGTACGGCGCAGGTTTTGGTTTCACGTAAACAGTCGTAAATTTCATCTTTTTTCTCCTGATGGGTTTTAAGGTTGGAGGTGCCTTTCACAATTTGTTGAGCTCCCTCCACAGTTTCCTTTGCCGAAGTTATTTTTTCAGCAGTGTCCTTCAATTTTTCACGTTCTGGGAATAAACCAAACGCATCGATGAAAGCATTAGGATTGCTAATCGCATACATATAAGTATTTGCTCCCCCCTCCAACCCAATCGGATCCTGCGTGATATACCCCCCCCATCTGCGGGTCGTAATACCGATGCCGGTTGTAATAAAGCCCTGTCTCCAGGTCATGGATCTGCCCCGGTAAACGAATCGGCTGCCCAATCCCGTGCGGGTCGACTCATCGAGCACATTGCCCCAGGGGTCCAGACTGGCCGCCCAAACGATCTGTCCATTCGCATCGGTCAAGGCCAGCGGGGTGCCCAGGTGGTCGCAGTGGTAGTAATGGTGGTGATGCGGGTATGGGCTTTCTAGCGCAGTTGCTAACTGAATTTTTTCAAAGTTTATTTTAAATGTGGGGTTATATTAATTTATGTTTGGACTCATCAGTGCTTAGTTCGCAAACCTCATGTTCGAATTCTTCAATAACATCATCTAATTTATCGTAAAGCCCTCCTTGCCACTCTTTGATGCAGGTGGCGTCAGATTTGCAGTATTGCCAATCTGCTGCGAGTCGGTGAACTTCATTTTTTAGTGTACAAATTAACTTGTTCTTCTCGTTGATGTTTGCTTTAATTTCCTGAAGTGCATTAATCCTGCTTATTGCCTTTATTGCCAAGACTTTATCCATTTCTGCCTGCGCGTCCAATAGTGTCTTGTTTTGATTTATGCTCATTCCGCCTTTGTAGCTTGCAAAAAAACAAGAAATCATTAATATCACGCATAAAAATATTTTCATTTTGCTTGAAGTTGTTAATTTATTCTTGAAGGTCTTTAATGCGAATCATGATTTCGTTGAAATGATCTTCTTTGAATTTTTTTGCACATAGTGTATTTTTTTCACAATTCATTATTCCTCTTTTGGGTAAATATGTTGATTTTTTAATTTCTTCTTTTATGGGTATATTTTTGAATATTTGATACTTCATCTTGCTGGATTCTATAATTCCATCTTTAGCCCTGGATGCTGTAAAGCCAATTGTTTGTTGTTGCATGTGTTTTTTAATATCGGCTTTATTTTTTGTGATTCCTATAAAAAATCCGATAACACATGTTGAAATTAATAAAATAGATTTAAATGAATCTATCTGCATATTTCGTTCTCTATTTTTATGTCGGCCATTGCTGAAAATAATAGATTTGCGTCACTTCCTGCTATAGCGAGATCGCATTTTTGTATGGAGAGAAGATTAAATGGATGGTTTCCAATAATGAACTGTGCAAAATAATCATCGCCAATTTTTTGAACGCTTTTTTTTCTATTATTATTAATGACATTATTGTAGAAATCTTTGTTTTCATGGAATCCTAAATAGGACTCGCTTCCCTTAGAGTGTATTTTGCACGTTAATATGAGTCGCTCCGCGTTCTCTATCACACATGTGGGCGGTATTCTGATTTTCACTTGATTGATGGTAAATGCATATTCTGTTGCCATCGCTATTTTGGGTAAAATTAAAATTGAGACTAATATAAGGAATTTAAACATTTGATTTCTACTTTATGCTTGGAGGGCCGTTTCCTATAGTGCCGGGAGTATTTTGATAAATATTTACCGATCCATTGGCAATATCCTTGTATCCCTCTAGGGCCGTTCTTCTTGATTTTTCAAAGTTTTCTTGCATTTGATCCCCTGTGGTGGAGCACGTTGTTACTTGATTCAAGCATGCATAAATGTCTCCTTCCGTTTCTGAACGGCTTTTAAGTTTATTTTTGCCTCTATTTATCTGTTGAGCTCCCTTAACGACGTCTTTGGCGGTATTTAGTTTGTCTGCAGTATCGCCAAGCCTTTCAAGATCTGGGTTTAACCCTAATGCGTCGGTAAAGGTGTTAGGGTTGCAAATCGCATACATGTAGGTATTTGATCCCCCCTCTAACCCAATCGGATCCTGCGTGATATACCCCCCCATCTGCGGGTCGTAATACCGATGCCGGTTGTAATAAAGCCCTGTCTCCCGGTCATGGATCTGCCCCGGTAAACGAATCGGCTGCCCGATCCCGTGCGGGTCGTACTCATCCAACACATTGCCCCAGGGGTCCAGACTGGCCGCCCAAACGATCTGGCCATTCGCATCGGTCAAGGCCAGCGGGGTGCCCAGGTGGTCGCAGTGGTAGTAGTGGGTGGTGATGCGGGCATGGGCTTGTTGTTGTTGCTGCTGGCGCCTTCCTTACATACCTCAACGACAGGCGCACTTCGCAAATCGAAGATGATTTCGCCTTTCCGTCGGTGACGCATTGGGTAAACCACGCTGCCCCTCCATTACTCCTGCACGGGGTGCGCACTTTTTCTTACATGCCTCCAATTTCATCGCCTGCCTTTCTCCCTTGCTTGGAGCAAAGTAGTATGCCGTGACAGCGACGGTAGTCACTATCAAAAATGCAAGCAGTCTGATGTACTTACGAAACCACATCTTCATAGCAATAGGCTCCATCATGCATCGGCTTGATGTAACTGCAGCTGGTTACGTATACCTTGCAGTGGCTGGGCGCAGCGTTGGCGCTGGATATACTTGCTAAACAGGCTCATTATCTGCATGACTTATTGTCATGTTTAATATCAATGGCCATGGAAAAAATAAAGCTGACGTCGCCACCATGAATAATAATATTGCAGTTTTTTATGTACATAAAATAAAACGGTCGCTTGTCTACAATTACTCTTGCAAAGTAATCATTTTCAATTTTGAAAATCGTTTTCTCACGAGTGCTGTTTAAAACGTGAGATTCAAAGGTGTCTCCTTTTCTTAGGGCGATGTAGAACTCTTGGTCTTGGGGATTATTTTTGCAATTAAGATTGTTTTGAATATTTCTGGAAACATCGCATTCATTTGGTATTTTTATCTCTACATTGCCAATCGTAATTACCTCAGTGGCCACCGATGTCGAAGCGATAAATAAATAAAGTATAGAGATGAAAAATTTTGACATATAACTTCCTTGATTTCTGCAGAAGTCATGTAATGAAAATGTTTTGTAGTTGGTCAATGATTTTTATAGTGTTTATTTAGAATATTAGGGTTGTGATTTAAATCTTTGGATCATTGAGTGCAATTTGATGAATGTATACTGCGTTAATTTTAATTATCTACATGATGCATTGTCTATCTTAATATCTGTCATCATTGAGAAAATGAAGCCTGGGTTTTGACCGTGAATTGCAATGTTGCATTTTTTAAGATATAAAAAATAATAATCCTCGCCATTGACTATGATTTTTGCGAAATAATTTTCGTCTATTTTATAAATATCTTTTTTGCGTTCAGATTTTAAAATATTAGACTCATATGTGTTTCCGTCGCGGACTGCTATATAGTAATCTTCCCAGTCGCGCTCTCTTTTGCAAAGTAAAGTGTGTTTCGAGGCATCTAAAACTTCGCATTCGTGTGGTAAGTTGATTCTTACATTTTCGATTTCAAAATATGTATTTTGCGCAATACAACTTTGATGTAAAGCAAAAGCAAGTGCGAATGTAAAGAGTTTTGACATATTATTTAATGCTTGGTGCGCCATTGCCAATGGTTCCAGGGGTGTTTTTATAAATGTTTACTGATCCGTTGGCAATATCTTTAAGTCCGCTTTGCTCCACTCTCTTGGATCTGTCATGAATATCCTGCATTTGGTCACCTGTTAAGTTGCAAAGCGTGCTATCTAGAACGCATGCTCCAATATCACGTTGTTTGATTTTTTCGGTCTTTATTTTATTTGCACCTTTATGCACTTGCTGGGCCCCTTCCACTCCTTCTTTCGCTGACTTTATTTTTTCTGCAGTGTCCTTAAGTCTCCCGCGCTCCGGGTCGAGTCCTAGCGCATCGCTAAAAGCATTCGGATTGCAAATCGCATACATGTAGGTATTTGATCCCCCCGCCAACCCAATCGGATCCTGCGTGATATACCCCCCAATCGCCGGGTCGTAATACCGATGCCGGTTGTAATAAAGCCCCGTCTCCCAGTCATGGATCTGCCCCGGTAAACGAATGGGCTGCCCGATCCCGTGCGGGTCGTACTCATCCAACACATTGCCCCAGGGGTCCAGACTGGCGGCCCAGGCGATCTGGCCATTCGCATCGGTCAAGGCCAGCGGGGTGCCCAGGTGGTCGCAGTGGTAGTAGTGGGTGGTGATGCGGTTATGGGCTTGCTGTTGCTGCTGCAGGAGCTGGTCACGCATGCCTTGCAGCAGCTGTGCGCCGCGTTGGGCGGTGTCCCCCATCAAGGCGGATGCGGCAGGCATGGCGGTGCTGCTGTGCAGGGCCTGCTGCATGTTTTGCTCCGCTTGCGCTTGCATGCTGGCGGGCATGGCGCTGAGCATGGTTTGCATCAGGGCCAGCCCTTGGGTATTGCTGTCGTCGGTCTCAGCACTGCTGTCCGCTTCGGCCATCCCCGCCTGCAGCGCGCGCAGCAGCAGCGGCGGCTGTTGGTGTTCGCTCAGCTGGGCGGTGGTGCTCAGCCGCACCAGTGGGGTAAAGCTGCCGCTTTCGTAGATGGTGTGTTCTATATGCCGGCAAGGCTGACCATCGGCGCCGGGGCGCAGGTGCTCGGTGTGGATGAGCCGCTCGCCGTCCCAGCCGTAGTAGCTGGTGTGCTCGCCTGCGGCGGTGCTGCTCTTTTTGCACAGACGGCGGCCCAGCGCGTCGTAGGTGTAGCGCAGGTGCTGTTCGGGCCGGCCGTCGCTGTAGGTGCAGTGGACTTCGAGCAGTTGGTGGTCGCCGTCGTAGCGCAGTTCTTGGCGGCTGCGCTGGGGCTGGCCTTGTGCGTTGGGGGCCAGCGATTGCAGCTGCTCGATGCGCCTGCCGAATTCGTCATAGCGCCATACGCAGTCGGTGCTGTAGCCGATGCGGTTGTCGTCCCATTGTTTGACGGGGCCACGCTGGTAGGCGCCCCGGTGGTCCAGGCCGAGCAGGTTAAAGCTTTCTTCCCGCCAGTGCGCGTGTACCTGGGCGGTCCATTGCTGGGCATCGCTGCCGGGGTTGGCCGCTGTGGGGGTGGGGCCGGGCAAGCGGTTGCCAGCGGGGTCGGTGCGCCACTCCTGGAGGTTGGTAGGGCGCAGCCCTTCTGCAGATGCAAGCAGGCGGCCTGCGGCGTCGTAGGCATAGCGCAGCACCTGGCTGGGCTGCTCGCCCACCCCTTGCTCGATAGTGGTGATCTGGCCCAGCGCATCATAGCGGTAGCGCCGGTGGGCGATCTGGCCCACCAGCTGCAAAGCCAAGGGCGGTGCGGCGGGGTTGGCTGCAGGGGGTAACTGCAGGCCTTGGGTGGCGGTGGAGAAGACGCGGCCCAGGTCGTCCCATTTGCGCAGGATCTGGAGGGGACTTGGGCTATTTGCTGGCTTGTCTGCAGGGCCGAGGCTGCCCAGGCTGCGCCGGGTTTCTCGGTGCTGCGCATCGCGCTCTATATCGACCAGGGTGTGGCCGTTGTGCTGCAGCCCGTGCACATGGCCTGCGCCATACAGTTGCCAGGCGATGGTGCCCAGCCCTTGCAGTTCACTGTGCAGGCGGTTGCCCAAGGCGTCCAGCCCATGGCTGATGTGGTGTTCAAACTCTGGCGTGGCCGAGGCTGGATCGGCGTCGCTGCCGCCCGTGGCGTAGAGCTTTTGTACTTCGCCAGTGATGCGGCCCAGCGCGTCGCGTTGCAGGCTGATCTGGCTTTGCAATTGAGCGGGCAGGGCTTGGGCCGCGTCTGCAGCGGATGCGGGGTGTAGCCACACGCTGGCACCGACCAGTTGCCCGGCCGCGTTCCACTGGTAGTGGTGGGTTTGTGCGGGGGCATGCGCGCTGGCTGGAATGTGGCGCTGGCTTAGCCGGCCGCTGCTGTCCCAGGCATAGCGGGTGGTGTGCTGGTACTTGGCATTGCCATCGGTGCTGGTCAGCAGCTGGCCGGCGGCATCCCAGCGATAGCGCTGCAGCCGCTGGTCAAAACCTTCTTCCTGCACCAGGCGGTCTTGCGTGTCCCAGGCAAAGCAGCTTTGGGCGCCGTTCTCGTTCACCAGCCGGGTCAGGCGCCCTGCGCTGTCGTACTCCAGGCTGATGCTCCGGCCTCCCTGGCTGCGTTGCAGCAGGCGGCCCCACAGGTCGTAGCTCAGATGGATGTGGTGCGCTGTCAGGTCCGTTTGGCCAGGGCCTGGGCGGCTTGAGGCATCCCATGCGGGCTCAATGCGCACCAGGTGGCCGGCATCGTTGTAGTGGTAGCGCTCTACCGAGGGGCCTACCCGCTCGGTGGCCACCAGCCGGCCCTGGCTATCGCGCTGGTAGCGTTCCCACTCTCCGCTGGCATTGGTGGTTTCTTCCAGCGCGCCATAGCGGTCGTAGTTGTAGCGGGTGGTTCGGCCGGAGCAATCGGTGTATGAAAGCAATTGGCCTGCTCCGTCCCAGTCCAGGTGCTTGGTGGCGCCGTGGGCGTCTTCGATACGCAGGGGCTTGTCGGCGATGAGGGGCGACTCCGTGGGGCTGGGGTAGTGGTAGCGCTCATGGCTGCCATCGGCCCAGGTGGTTTGCGTCAACCGGCCCCAGGCGTCGTACTGGTAGCGGGTGCAGGCGCCGGCTGCATCGGTGCTGTGCAGCAGCCGGCCGCTTGCCTCGTCATAGTGCTGCTGGGTGCTGCTGCCACCGGGCAGTTGCGTGCCGGTGATGCGGCCCAGGCCGTCGCGGCGCAGGTAGGTGCTGCGTCCTAATGGATCGGTGCTGCAGGTCAACCGCCCAAGGGCATCGTAGGCCTGCAGCCAGCGGCTGCCGTCTGCCTTGTTGTGGGCCACCAGGCGCGACAGGCCCGGCGCGCCCTCAAAGTGGTAGGTCTCCACGCGGCCCAGGCTGTCGCTGACGCGGGTGCTGGCCCGGGGCAGGCCCTGCGGGCTGTCCGGCAGCACCTGGTAGTCAAAGCGGTACTGCAGGCCGTCCTGGTTGTAGTGTTCGATCACGCGGGCGCCAGGCGCGGAGGTTTCGTAGCGGTAACCGTGCCAGGGGCCTTGGGCAATGCGGTGGGCACTGATGCGGTGGTAGTCCCACTCAAAACTGCGCACCAGCACCTTGGCGCGGTTGTGGACGGTCAGCAGGTCACCGTCGTCGCTGTAGCCGTAGTGTGCCAGTGCAATGGTGCCGCGCAGGGGTGCGATAGGGTCTTCAACAAGCTCCACGGTGGCCAGGCGCAAGCCGTCATCGGCTCCCCAGAGTGCATGGCGGTCCCGGGCCTTCTTGCCTTTGTGGATGCGCTGGTGTTGCAGCCGGTAGCGGCGACCGGTGCCATCGCTCAGCCCTACCAGCATGCCCAGCGGCAGGGGGCGGAGATCCGTGTCACGCTGGCTGCCATCGCTGTACTGGTAGTGCTGGCTGCGCCCGAGCCGGTCCGTCACCGCCACCAGGCGCCAGCGGTCTGCCGCGCCGTCTGCGCTGCGTTGGCTGGGCACCATGGCCAGGTGCCAGCAGGTATCGCCATTGCCGCTGGTCGCCAGGATGGTGTCCGCGCTGCGCGCCAGCGTGGGCGCAATATGGCGCCAGCGTGCATCGCTGGCCCAAGGGGCGGTGCCTTCTCTGTCACTGCCACCACCACCACGCAGCAGCCACAGCCCTTCGCTGGCGCTGTAGAGCTGGCCGCCCGGCGGCAGGGGGTCGTCAAAGGTGATTACCCGGCCATTGGCGTCAAACAGCAAGGTAGCTTCTTCTTGCAGCGCAACGCTCAGCTCCAGCCACAGATGCCAGCCGTAGCCCAGCAATCCGCAGGCTGCCCCGTGGCTGGCGTTGACATAGCTGCTGTAGCGGCGCTGCCAGACGACGGGCAGCGCGCCTGGCAGCGCAAAGTCCAGATCTTCCTCACCCAGCAACACCTTGGCGCCGATTTGTGGATTGACGGGCGAGCTGACGGTGATGCCGCCGGGGCATTCAGAGCAGGCGATACCGCCTTGGCTGCCGATGAGTACGGTGCGTGAGCCTTGGACGATCTTGCCTTTGGCGACGCGATCGCCCTTGCGGGCTGCGGGTTGGCCACTCATGAGAGGGGTCTCCTGGCGTTGGTTGGATAGCGAAGTCGGGGTAGGGGGCCGCTGTGACCGCCTTAGCAGTTCAAGCGGTCTTCGGGCGAGAGAATTTCGATGCGGCCGGGCGTGATCTTGAGGGTGCTGTCGCCGCAGCTGAAGATGATTTCTTGCTGGGCTTCCAGGCGGATATTGGCGGCGGTGACGGTGACGTTCTGGCCCGTCATGCGGAGGTTGGAGGCTTTGCCACCTCCGCCGCCACCTTCTTCACCGCCGGGGCTGACGATGTGCATGGAAGCGCCTTCAGCGCCACTCCCCGAACCGCCGCCGCCACCGCCACCGACGGTGAGCGAATACTGCTCGCCCACCTGTGTGGTCTGTTTGCTGCCGACCTTGGTGCTTTGGTTCTCGCCCACATTCAGGCTTTGGTTCAGCCCTACATGGGTTTGCATGAACATGCCAATGTTCTGCATGTAGTTCACGCCGATGTTCATCATCTTCATGGCGCCAACGTTCTGCAGGTAGGCCATGCCGATGGTCTGGGCTTTGAGCACGCCGACGTTGATGGTCCAGTTGTTGCCGATGTCGTCGGTCTCATTGCGGCCTACGGTTTTGTCCCGGTTGATGCCGATGTCCACCGACTCTTTCAGATCGAAGCGGCGTTGGCGGTTCTGGTGGACGGTCAGGGTTTCATCCAGGTCCACCTCCTCGGTGCGCCAGCCGTGCACATTGATCTTCTCGTTGCGGTCTACCACTTCGGTGCGGTCACGGTGGATGGTGTTGAACTCATCGCGGTCGATGACCTTGCGCCGGTCATTGCCCACCCATTTGTCTTCATCGTTCTCGACTTCGGTGAGCTGGTCCTTTTGCGCGTGCAGCCACAGCTGCTCCTGGCCTTTTTTGTCCTCAAAGCGGATGGCGTTGGCATCGCCAGCACCGTCTTTTTCGCCAGCGCCAGGGGCGCCGCCCTTGCTGGATCGGGTCTTGATGCCCGACTGCGTTTTGTTGGCCGGCAAGTCCGAGGGCGGCATCTGCATGGCGTTGTAGACGCGGCCGGTGATGATGGGGTAGTCGGGGTCGCCGTTGAGAAAATCGACGATCACCTCTTGCCCGATGCGCGGAATATGCATGCTGCCGTAGCTGCTGCCGGCCCAGGTTTGGGAGACGCGGATCCAACAGCTGGAGTTTTCGTCTTTTGTGCCATATCGGTCCCAGTGGAACTGCACTTTGACGCGGCCGAATTTGTCGGTATAGATCTCTTCGTTGGGTGGGCCGGTCACCACGGCGGTTTGGGGGCCGGTGGTGCTGGGCTTGGGGGTGCTGCGCTGGCTGCGGTAGGCGGTGCTTTTGGGCACGGCAGAAAAGCGGATGCGGTAGCTGGCGCCATGGTCTGCGCCACCACCGTCGCTGCGGTGCACGTTCTCGGCAAAACGGTAGGAGGCCGACTCGATCAGGTATTCCTTGTTCTGATCGCTGCGCGGATATTTGCTGAAGGTGAACAGATAGCCGGGGGCGATGTTGCGGGCATTGCCATCGCCCTGCACCATCTCCCGCTGGGCCTGCTGCTGTTCGATGCGCACGCGGGCATAGTTCTCGCCGTCGGTCACATCGGTGTAGCCGCCGGGCCAGTCAAAGCGCTCACGGCTGTCCTCGCTATGGCCGGCAGGCTGCTGCTGGCGGGTGTCCAAAATAGCACGGGGCCGCTCGAAGTCGTAATCGTCGGCAGCAAAGTGGCCCGATGCAATGTCTTCGGCAAAGGCCCAGCTGTCGACAAAATCTTCGTCGCGCACTTGGGCGGCGCGGTCCCCTGGGTAGTAGGGGTGGGTGCTGGTGCCCTGGGGCAAAGGGGTATGGCTGCCAATGTCATCGGCCAGTACCAAGGTATGGCTGCCGTTGTGGTGTTCAAAGAAAAAGTAGGCGCCTTCCATCTCCAACAGGCGCGAGACAAAGTTGAAATCGCTCTCGCCGTACTGCACCAGGTACTTCCAGCTGCGGTAGTTGCCGATGAGCTTTTGGTCGATCACAAAGCCATAGGGCGCCAGCACTTCCTGAACGATCTCGGGCACGGTTTTGAACTGGAAGATCTTGAAATCGGTGCGGCGCGTGGCGTGCCACAACCAGGGGCGCAGTACCGCTTCATAGGCGTAGAACGCACCATCTTTGCCGCTGAAGCTGAACTGGGTGATTTGCCCGGAGAGAAAGCGCTTAGCGCTGCCGTGGAGCTTGGTCGTGAGATCGATCTCGATGCTCATGTCCTTGCCCAGCAGGCTTTTGGCCGAGATGCTTTGCGATTCGCTGATCAGCCGAACCCGGTACTCGAACAAGCGGGAGATCTGCTCGCTGCCCTCCAGCAAACGAAACTGCAACTCCTCGCCCAAGGGGCTGTGCGCGATAAACGTGCGGTTAACCATATGCTTGACCCAGCTCTGGATGAAAAACCGAATCGATGATAGTTAAACAATAGTTAATAGCAATAAATAACTTAATAATGATTTGTGTTTTTAAATCAATAACCAAGCGCTGATGGCAGGCGGCGGGCGGGATCTATGGACGCTAAACATGTATTTGCTGTCGCTGTAAGGTATCGGCCGCTGTTGGATGCCTGGGAGCTGCACAGCCGCCCCCAAAACCTGTCACACCAAGCGGTCAAAACCGCCCTGGCATCCGCATGCTGTCTGCCCTTTGCCACCCAGGGCGCTGGCAGTGCGCGGAAGCCGTCACAATAGCGGCCTGAATATCAGCGCCTGCCTCCGCTGCGAGGCCGGTCTCACCTGGAGACTTTTGCATGCGTATTTCTGCCCGCACCCCTTTGTTGTCGCGCACTGCCAGCGCCTTGGTGCTCGCTGGTCTGGGGGCCTCGGCTGCCCAGGCGGCCGGTGTGATCAAGATCGGTGAGATCAACAGCTACAAGAACCAGCCCGCGTTTCTGGAGCCCTACAAGCGGGGTATGGAGCTGGCGGTGGACGAGGTCAACCGCGCGGGCGGCGTGAATGGCAAGAAGCTCGCGCTGATCACCCGCGACGACAACGCCAACCCGGGCGATACGGTGCGTGTGGCCGAGGAGCTGATTGCGCGTGAAAAGGTCGATGTGCTGGCCGGCGGTTTTCTGTCGAACACCGGCATGGCGCTGACCGACTTTGCCAAGCAGCGCAAGTTCTTCTACCTGGCCACCGAGCCGCTGACGGACAAGATGGTCTGGAGCAATGGCAATGCCTACACCTTCCGCCTGCGCCCCTCCACCTACATGCAGGTGTCGATGCTGGTCGAAGAGGCACTCAAGCTCAAGAAAAAGCGCTGGGCCCTCGTCTACCCCAACTACGAATACGGCCAGTCCTCGGTTGCCACCTTCAAGGCCAAGATGAAGGCAGCGCAGCCGGATGTGGAGTTCGTCACCGAGCAGGCCACGGTGCTGGGCAAGGTCGATGCCGGCAGCGTTGTGCAGGCGCTGGCCGATGCCAAGCCCGATGCGATCTTCAACGTGCTGTTTGCCACCGACCTGACCAAGTTTGTGCGCGAAGGCAATACGCGCGGCCTGTTCAAGGGGCGGGATGTCGTCAGCGTACTGAGCGGCGAGCCCGAGTACCTCGATACCTTGAAGGCCGAAACGCCCAATGGCTGGATCGTCACCGGCTACCCGGTGCACAGCCTGAAGACGCCCGAGCACAAGGCCTTTTTTGACGCCTACCAGGCGAAGTACAAGGACTACCCGCGCCAGGGCTCGGTCGTCGGCTATGCCGGCATCAAGTCGCTGGCCGAGGGCATCAGGAAGGCCGGCAGCACCGATACCGAGGCGCTGATCAAGGCCTTTGAAGGCCTGCAGGTGGTGTCGCCCTTTGGCCCGATCACCTGGCGCGCGCAGGACCACCAGTCCACCATGGGTGCCTATGTGGGCAAGCTCAAGAACGTGGGTGGCAAGGGCGAGCTGGTGGACTATGTCTACCGCGATGGCAAGGACTACCTGCCCAGCGACGAAGAAGTGCGCAAGATGCGCCCGCAATAAGGTGATGGAACGCTGCCCGGCCCCAGCACGCACCGCCAGCCTGCGGGCACGATTGCCCGTCTGGCTGGGGTGGCATGACGGCCAGGCTTGGCCACAAGCGCAGGACCTCGCATGAGTTTTTCCGGTCTGCTGGTGCAACTGCTCAACGGTCTGGCCGGCGCCTCGTCGCTGTTCCTGGTGGCCGCCGGCTTGTCGCTGATTTTTGGCGTCTGCCGCATCGTCAACTTTGCGCATGGCTCCTTCTACATGGTGGGCCTGTATGCGGCCTATGCGCTGGCCGAGGCCATGGCGCCGCTGGGCGGTGGCTGGGGTTTCTGGCTGTCGCTGCCGCTGTCGGCCATCGCCGTCGGGCTGCTGGGTGGCCTGGTCGAGGTGCTGCTGCTGCGCCGCATCTACAAGGCGCCCGAGCTGTTCCAGCTGCTCGCCACTTTTGCGCTGGTGCTGGTGATCAAGGATGCGGTGCTCTGGCTGTGCGGGCCCGATGAACTGCTGGGCCCGCGCGCGCCGGGGCTGGGCGGTGCGGTCGATATCCTGGGCCGCGCCTTTCCGAGCTATGACCTGTTCCTGATCGCGGTCGGCCCGCTGGTGCTGGGCGCCACCTGGCTGCTGCTGCACCGCAGCCGCTTTGGCATGCTGGTGCGCGCCGCCACGCAGGACCGCGAGATGGTCGGCGCGCTGGGCGTGCGCCAGGCCTGGCTGTTCACGGCCGTATTTGCGCTTGGCGCCGGCTTGGCCGGGCTGGGCGGCGCGCTGCAACTGCCGCGCGAGCCCGCCACGTTGGAGCTCGATCTGCAGACTATCGGCTCGGCCTTTGTCGTCGTGGTCGTCGGCGGCATGGGATCGCTCACCGGCGCCTTTGTCGCGGCACTGCTGGTGTCCACCGTCAAGGCGCTGTGCATCTGGCTCGGCGTGGTGCAGATCGCCGGCATCGACATTGCGTTTCCGCAGCTCACCCTGGTTGCTGATTTTCTGGTGATGGCCGTGGTGCTGGTGCTGCGCCCCTGGGGCCTGCTGGGCCAACCGCAGGCGGCCAGCCGCAGCCAAGGCCTGCGCGAGCAACCGCTGCGTGCGCCGCCGCCCGCTTTGAAGGCCGTGGGTGCCGCCGTGCTGCTGGCCTTGCTGGCGCTGCCCTGGGCGGTGGATGCGCAGTCCTACACCCTGGTGCTGGTGGTGGACCTGGTCATTGCCGCGCTGTTTGCCGCCAGCCTGCATTTTCTGATGGGGCCGGCCGGCCTGCACTCCTTTGGCCATGCGGCCTTCTTTGGCCTGGGCGCCTATGGCGCGGCGCTGCTGCTGAACGCGGCCGGCCTGCCGATGCTGTGGGCGCTGTTGCTGGCACCGCTGCTGGCGGCCTTGGGCGGCGTGCTGACCGGCTGGTTTGCGGTGCGGCTGACAGGCGTGTATTTCTCGATGCTGACCCTGGCCTTTGCGCAGATCATCTGGGCCACCACCTTCCAGTGGGATTCGGTCACCGGCGGCAGCAATGGCCTGACCGGGGTCTGGCCAGCGGCATGGCTGGAGGACAAGCGCTGGTTCTACCTGCTGACCCTGCTGCTGGCCACCGCCGGCGTGCTGGCGCTGTGGCGGGTGCTGTATGCCCCGCTGGGCTATGCGCTGCGCGCCAGCCGCGATGCGCCGCTGCGCGCCGAGGCCATCGGCATTGCGGTGGCCAAAGTGCAGTGGATGGGCTTTGTGCTGGCCGCGTCGGTGGCCGGACTGGCGGGTGCCTTGTTCGCGTTCTCCAAGGGCAGCATCTCGCCGGAGACCATGTCGGTGGCCAAGTCGGTCGATGGCCTGGTCATGGTGCTGCTCGGCGGTGTGCAGACCTTGGTGGGCCCGATTCTGGGCGCCTTCAGCTTTACCTGGCTGCACGATGCCGTGGCGCGTAACACCGACTACTGGCGTGCCACCCTGGGCGCGGTGATTCTGTTGCTGGTCTTGCTGTTCCCGCAGGGCATTGCCGGTTACGGCAAGCGCTGGTGGCAGTGGCTGCTGCAGCGGCGCGGAGCCTGAAAAACCCCGCCAAGGTGTGCGGGGTGGAGTGTGTTGGAGCGGGCCTGATCAGCTATTGCAGGCCTTGCTGCCCTTGGCGGGCTGGATGCCCTTGGCCTTGGCATCTGCCAGGGTCATGTACTCGCCTTGCTTGGTGGTGCCGTAGTAGCGGTCGCCTTGGCAGTGGTAGATCTTGGAATTGGTATTGGCCCAGACCTTGCCGGCGCCGCCGCCTGGGGCGGGGGTCTTGGCCTTGGCTTTGTCGGCTGCAGCGGCCGGTGCAGCAGCAGGCGCCGCTGCGGTGGTTTTGGCCGCTGGCGCCGGTTTGGCGGCCGGAGCCGTGCCTGCTGCCGGTGTTTGGGCAAAGACGGCCGCCGTGCCGCAAAGCGCGATACCGCTGATCCAGGCTTTCCAGGTGTTGCGCATAAAACTCTCCTGTCTTTATGTTGGTCGGGTGCCAGGCCTGCGGGGCCATGGCAGTTCCATGCTGCGGCGGGCATCCAGAAAAAACAACCGGGTCAATGCGAATTGATGTTCCTTATCGCTGATTATTTTGTAATTGCTTGTTTTTATTGAATATTTGTATCAGCACTGGCTGCTGATCGATCCATGCCGGGGTAGAGGCGGTCCAGCGCCTCGTGCAGGCATTCACCCAACTGCAGCTGCAGCGCCTGCAAGTGGGCGGCGCGCGCCTCGTCGCTCAAGGCGGCGTCGGGCGCCCGGCTGCCCAGCGCCTTCCATAGCTGCTGCCACTGTGTGGCGCGGTGCTGCACGGCAGCCTGCACCGCCTCGCTCCACTGCACCGGCGCGCTGGGGCTGGTGTAGCGCCCGCGTCCCCGGCCAAAGTGCGAGATCACCAGGTACTTGAGCAGCAACTGCCCGGTCAGGGCGCTCAGGTACTCGGGGGACAGGTGAAAGCGCTGGGCTTGCTGGTCGAACATCTTGTTCGCGCTCCAGGCGGCACCGGCAAAGGTGACGGCGCCCACGAGTGCACCCACCAGCGCACCGGCGCCCAGCGTCATGCCGCCGGCGACCATGTCGGCCCCCAAGCCCGTGGCTGCGCCGGCTGTCAGCGCACCCCAGAGGCTGGCCGTCTGCGGGTCCAGCGGTGTGCTGGTTTTCAGGTGGTCCTTGAGCTGCTGCTGGAGCTGGCTGGCCGCCTGGCCATCGAGCTGGTGCAGCTCCAGCAGCGCCTGGGTGCTGGCGAGGTCGGCCTGCTGCAGTGACTGGGTCAGGCGCTGCATCGCGGCGGTCTGCTCGGGGCTGAGTTCGGCGCCCTCAGCACCGCTGCCCCGGATCGCCTGCGCGACCGAGCCGCTGACCTTGTTCCAGGCGCGCTGCCAGAGCTTGTTGTCACTGGCCTGCACGGTCTCCTGCGCGGTGGCCGCCAGCAGCAATTGCTCGGCCAGGGCCTTCAAGCTGGCCGCTTCGCGCTGCTGCTGGCGCGCGGCGCGGGTCTGCAGCAGGCGCTGGTAGGCCGGCTGCTTGGCATCGGGCAGCAGCGGTGCGATGGACTGCATCACCTGCTTTTCATGCCACCAGCTGCGGGTAAAGGCGTCGAGCACCTGCACCGAGCGGACGGTGCCGGCAAACTCGGCCGTCGCGGTGCGCCAGCGCTGCAGGTCGGCGGTGGTCTGCGCGGCGCTGGTGTCGCTGCCAATCTGGTTGAGCAGCACCAGCACGGGCTTGTCCATCCACTGCAGGATGCGCATCTCGCTGGCCCAGTAACCGGCGTCGGCCGGGTCTTCGGCGGCATTGACCAGGTAGAGCATCACATCGGCATGGTCGCGTGCAGCCTGCAACGCGCGCTGGCTCATGTAGAAGGGCTTGTCGCGCCAGCGGTCCCAGACGTTCGACAGAAACCAGCCCAGCGGGTTGCCCTGCTGCTTCAGGCGGTTGTAGAGCCGTACCGAATCGCCAAAGCCCGGCGTGTCCCAGAGCCATAGTTCGTCGCCTTGCTCGGTGCGCTGCAGCAGATAGCGCTGCGATTGGCTAGTGACATGGGCGGCATCCTGCACTTCGCCAATGTCCTCGGCCACCAGGGTGCGGGCCAGGGTGGTCTTGCCGATATTGGTGTGCGACAGCAGGCACCAGGCAATCGACTGGTCGCCGGCACCGGCGGCATCGGGTGCCAGTGCGGCGGAATGCTGGAGGTCGTTCGTGGTCTCGGTCATCGTGCGGGTCTCGTCAGGTGCCGGTGGTGATCAGCTGGGCATGGATGCCATGCTGGCGGGCAAACTCCTGCCACAGCGCTTCGCGCTCCTGCAGGCGGCGGGGGGCGCCGGCATTGCGGGCGGCAAAATCGCTGCCCCAGAGCCAGAGCTGGCCGTTGGCGCCGTGGCGGTTGTGCAGCTGGGTGAGCAGCTCGCCATGTACCTCGGCCTCGGGCGTGGCCGACAGGCTGACCAGCACCACCGCCTGCGCGCCTGCGGGCACATCGATGCCGGGCAGCGCCGCGCCATAGGCCAGGGTGGGCAGCCAGTCGACATGAGCGCCTGCGCCATAGAGGCTGATCGCATGGTGGCCGATCGCCGCGCGGCGCTCGGGCGTCACATCGATGCTGAAAGGCAGCAGCACCAGGCGCGTGGCCAGGCCGCCAAAGTCGCGCTGCAGGCGGGCAAAGTAGGCCTGGTTCAGCGGCAGCTGTAGGTGCTGGCGGCGCCAGCGTGCGCGCAGCCCCTGCCACAGGGCCAGCAGCAAACGCGGCAGCACCACGGTGGCGCCCAGCAAGGCGGTATAGGCCCAGACCCAGCGCTCGCCCACATAGGTGACCGGCGCGCTGAGCACACCGGGCTGCGGCGCCTGGGCCGCTGCCGATTGGTACTGCGCCGGCATGCTGCTGGTCACCCAGCCTTGCAGCGCCTGGATGTCGGCCAGGCTCCACGGTGTTGTCCACTGCAGCCACTGGGTGGGGGCAAACAGGATGTTGAGCCAGTGCTGCACCTGCGCGGCCGACAGGAAGGTGCTCTCCCAGCCGACCTGGTATTCCTTGGTCAGGCCGGTAAGCCACAGCGAGGCCAGTGCACCGGCTGCCACCAGCGCCGCGCCCAGGTGCAGCCACTGCAGCCACTGGGCGTTGCGCACGCTTTCGCTGGCCTGCCACCAGTTGCGTTCAAAGCGCAGCGCCATCTTGCGCAGGCCGCTGCCGCGCAGCGCAGGCATGGCCTTGCCGCGCAGGCGTGCCAGCCAGCCGGGGTGTTCGTCTGCGGTGGGTGTGTCTTGGCCGCCAGCGGGCAGCTGGGCCGGCTCCCAGAGCGCCACCCGGGCGGGCTGGCGCCGCGCCAGGCCCACCATGCTGCGTACCAGCAGCACCGCATACATCAGCAGGTTCCACAGCACGATGCCCATCAGCGACAGCGACAGCAGATCGACCCGGTGCGGATCGGTGATGCGGTGGCTGGCAAAGCCCAGGCACAGCGCCAGCAGGCCGATGGCCAGCGGCGTCCAGCGCGCCAGGCCCGGGGCATGCTGCCAGAGCTGGCGCACATCGGCGGGCAACTGGCTGGCCTGGATGATGCGCTGGGCGCGCAGCTGCAAAAACTGGGCAAAGGCGGCCTGGCCGGCCTTGCCACCCAAGGCGGGCTTGCCCAAGGTGTGCAGCACCTCCTGCGTGATGGCCTCGCAGCGCGCAGCGCTGGGCAGGGCCTCATGGGGCGGCGAGGTTTCGATGGCATGGGCCAGGGCGATGTCACGAACGGCGTCAGCTTTCATGGCAGCTATTGTGGCACCGGGAAAACCTGCAAGCTGTAGCCGGGGACGCTGTGGTATCAACGAAGCTTTGCGTTCACAGAGACACCACAGATGACAACAATGATGAACTTTGCCGACATGCCCGATGCCAACGGTTTCTTTGGTGACTACGGCGGCCAGCTGGTGCCCCCGCATCTGAAAAAGGCGATGGACGATATCGCCGAGGCCTACGAGCAGATCGTGCAGCGCCAGGATTTTCAGGACGAGCTCCAGCACCTGTTCCAGGACTATGTGGGCCGCCCCAGCCCCATCTTCCATGCCCGGCGCCTGTCGCAGCAGCTGGGCGGCGCGCAGATCCACCTCAAGCGCGAAGACCTCAACCACACCGGCGCACACAAGATCAACCACTGCCTGGGCGAGGCGCTGCTGGCCAAGTTCATGGGCAAGACCAAGGTGATCGCCGAGACCGGCGCCGGCCAGCATGGCGTGGCCTTGGCAACGGCCTGCGCGCTGGTGGGCATCCCCTGCGAGATCCACATGGGCCAGGTCGATATCGAGAAGGAGCACCCCAACGTCACCAAGATGCGCATCCTGGGCTGCAAGCTGGTGCCGGTGACCTTTGGCCAGGCAACGTTGAAGGAGGCCGTCGACAGCGCGTTTGAGGAATACCTCAAGGACCCGACGAACTACCTCTATGCGATCGGCTCGGTGGTGGGCCCGCACCCGTTTCCGAAGATGGTGCGTGACTTCCAGTCCATCGTCGGGCGCGAGGCGCGCGAGCAGTTCCAGACCCGCCATGGCAAGCTGCCCGACTATGTCGCGGCCTGCGTGGGCGGCGGCTCCAATGCGATGGGCATCTTCAGCGCCTTCCTGGCCGATGCCGGTGTCAAGCTGGTCGGTGTGGAGCCGGCGGGCGAGGGCGTGGACCAGCCGGGCAAGCATGCCGCGACCTTGTCGGTGGGCAAGCCCGGTGCCATCCATGGCATGAAATGCTATGTGCTGGAGAACGCCGATGGCAGCCCTGCGGCCGTGCATTCCATCGCCTCGGGCCTGGACTACCCCGGTGTGGGCCCGCAGCACAGCTACCTCAAGGACCTGGGCCGGGTCGACTACCAGGCAGTGGACGACCAGGCCTGCCTCGATGCCTTCATGACCCTGTCGCGGGTCGAGGGCATCATCCCGGCGCTGGAAAGCGCCCATGCCGTCGCATGGGCCATGCGCATCGCGCCCCAGCTGGACAAGGAGGTGAACATCCTCGTCAACCTCTCGGGCCGGGGCGACAAGGACGCCGACTACGTAGCCAGGAAGCTGGGGCTCTGAGCGGGCACAGCGTCCACCCAGGCCGAAAGCCAGCCAAAGGGAGCGCAAGCTCCCTTTTTTTGCGTCCGCATTGCGCTGCCGGCGGGCTGCCGCCGCCCCGGTACCCGGGTAAATACGCTTCTGCTATTTGGATATGTCTATTTAGTATTTGTAGATTGCATACTCAATAGCTCAGAATGCGGTTTTCGCATTCAATACCCATGGAACTTCGCCAGCTTGAGGCCTTCGCGGCCGTGATCTCGACCGGCAGCGTGACGGCCGCCGGCCGCATGCTGGGCCGTTCGCAGCCCGCGATCAGCCGCCTGGTGCAGGAGCTGGAGCAGGAGATTGGCTATGCGCTGTTCAGCCGCAACGGACCGCGCATCACCCCGAATGAGCAAGGCTTTCTGCTGTACGAGGATGTGGCCCATGCGCTGCACAGCCTGCAGCAGATCCGCCAGCGCGCCCGCGAGATTGCAGGCGGCAGCCAACGCCCGCTGAACCTGCTGGCCACGCCGGCGCTGGCCGCGGGCCTGGTGCCTGCGGCGCTGGCGCGGCTGGAAGGCGCGATGGCGCAGAGTATTTCGCACATCCAGCTGCGCAGCGCCTCGCCCGAGCAGGTGGCCCAGGGTGTGCTGACCGGTGCCGCCCAGCTGGGCGTGAGCAGCCTGCCGCTGGAGCACCGGGGCCTGCAGGTGCACTGGATTGGCCGCGCTGCCTGCGTGGCGGTGCTGCCCGAGGGCGACCCGCTGGCCGCACTGGACGTGATACCCCTCGCCGCGCTGGCCGAGCGCCGCATCATCACCATGGCCAACCCCTACCGCTTGCGCGGCCGCCTCGATGAGGCCTTTGCCGCCGCCCGCCCGGGCGCGCAACCCGGGCAGACCCAGTTCATGGAAACCAATGCCTCGGTGAACGCGATGGCTGCGGTGCGCGCGGGCCTGGGTGTCTCGGTGCTGGAGCCGGTGACGGCGCTGGGCCTGCCGCTGCAAGGCGTGGTGGTGCGCCCGCTCGATACCGACATCCCCTTTTTGTTTGGCGTGGTCAGCCAGCAGGCCACGCCTTGCACGCCGGCGATGGATGCGCTGTGCCAGGCCTTGACCGAGGTGGCGCAGGCGCTGCTGCCCGGCTTTGTACTGCATGACGCGCGAGAGCACGCCGCGCTGCTGGAAGAAATGCTGCCAGAGGGCCAGCGGCCCGCTGCTGGCGCGCAAGAACCTTGAGAGAACCACGCATGAACGACGACCGCCAATTGCCGCCCGCCGGGCTGGCTGCACTCGAAGCACGGGTGCGCCAGGACCTGGCCTGGCTGGACCTGCCCGCCAAGGACTGGGTGCCCGAAACCGCGCTCGAGGGCGAACCGGTACTGCCCGTTGCCATCATCGGCGGCGGCATGTCGGGTCTGGCCGCGTGCGCTGCGCTGCGCTTCATGGGCGTGCCGGCCCAGATTTTTGACCAGTCGCCCGCCGGCTTTGAAGGCCCCTGGGCGACGACGGCGCGCATGGAAACCCTGCGCTCGCCCAAGCAGCTCACCGGCCCGGCGCTGGGCAAACCGGCGCTGACCTTCCGCGCCTGGTTCGAGTCGCAGTTCGGCCTGGAGGCCTGGGAGGCGCTCGACAAGATCCCGCGCCTGCAGTGGATGGACTACCTGCGCTGGTACCGCCAGGTGCTGGCGCTGCCGGTGCACAACGGCCACAAGGTGCTGGCCGTGCGCCCGCGCGGCGCCGATGGCGTGGTGCAGCTCGATCTGGAGACCCCCGACGGCGCACGCAAGGTGCTGGCGCGGCATGTGGTGCTGGCCACCGGCCGCGACGGCCTGGGCGGCGCCTATGTGCCCGAGATGGCGCGCAGCCTGCCGCGTGACCGCTGGGCCCATTCGTCGGACAGCACCGATTACGCCCAGCTGGCCGGCAAGCGCATCGGCGTGGTGGGCGCCGGTGCCTCGGCGATGGACAGTGCTGCCACGGCGCTGGAGAGCGGCGCTGCCAGCGTTGATCTGCTGATCCGCCGCAGCGATATTCCGCGCGTCAACAAGGGCAAGGGCGCCGGCAGCCCGGGCCTGACCCATGGCCATCTGCACCTGCCCGACGACTGGAAGTGGAAGATCCGCCACTACATCAATGTGCAGCAGGTACCGCCACCCCGGGGCAGCACCTTGCGCGTCTCGCGCCATGCCAATGCCCGCTTCAACCTGGGCTGCGCGATCGAGCGCATGGAGTGGACCGGCGACGAGATCCGCGTGCACACCTCCAAGGGCGTGTTCCATCTGGACTTTGTCGTGTTCTCCACCGGCTTTCGCATCGACTGGAATGCGCGCAGCGAATTTGCCCCCTTTGCCGCCCATGTGCGCAACTGGGGCGACCGCTTCCGCCACCCCGAGGGCGAGGACGACCAGGAGCTGTCCGACTCGCCCGACCTGGGCCCGGCCTTCGAGTTGCAGCCAAAGATTCCCGGCGCCTGCCCGGGGCTGGAGCGCATCCATGCGTTCTCGTACCCGGCGGCGCTGACGCATGGCACGGTGTCCGGCGATATTCCTGCGATCAGCGTGGGCGCCGAGCGCCTGGCCCAGGGCATCAGCAGCCGCCTGTATGCCGAAGATGTGCAGTGGCATTTCGAGAAGCTGCAGGCCTTCAGCGACCCCGAAGTGTTTGGCGATGAGTGGACGCCGGCCGACCCCCCCGGCCAGACCGCCGCGTTGCTGGACAAGGCGGACGCACCATGATCGGCTGGCTGTTGCGCCGCCTTGCGCAGGCGCTGGTGGTGGTGCTCTTGATGACGGTGATCGTCTTCGTCGGCCTGCATGCCATCGGCAACCCGGTCGATATCCTCATCGGCCAGGACGTGGACCAGGTCGAGCGTGCGCGCATCATCGCCCAGCTGGGCTTTGACCAGCCGCTGTGGCGCCAGTACCTGGGCTTTGTCGGCGGCGCGCTGCAGGGCAACCTGGGTGTGAGCTTTGTCTACAACGTGCCGGCGATCGAGCTGATTTTGCAGCGCCTGCCGGCGACCCTGGAGCTGGCGATTGCCGCGCTGGTCATCGCTGTGGTGCTGGGCGTGCCGCTGGGCCTGCTGGCCGGCCTCTACCCCGAGAGCTGGTTTTCCAAATCCATCATGGCCGGCAGCATCGTGGGCTTTTCGCTGCCCACGTTCTGGGTCGGCCTGATGCTGATCATGACCTTCAGCGTCTCGCTGGGCATGCTGCCGTCGAGCGGGCGCGGCCAGACGGTGGAGTTTCTCGGCGCGCAGTGGTCGTTTCTGACGGCTGACGGCCTGCGCCACATGCTGCTGCCGGCGATCAACCTGTCGCTGTTCAAGATCTCGCTGGTGATCCGCCTCACGCGCGCCGGTGTGCGTGAAGTGCTGCCGCTGGACTATGTGAAGTTCGCCCGCGCCAAGGGCCTGTCGCCGCTGCGCGTGGTGGGCCTGCACGTGCTGCGCAATACGATGATTCCGCTGGTCACCGTGCTGGGCCTGGAGCTGGGCTCGACCATCGCCTTTGCGGTGGTGACCGAGAGCATCTTCTCCTGGCCGGGCGCCGGCAAGCTGATTCTGGACAGCATCAATGCGCTGGACCGTCCCGTCATCGTCTCCTACCTGGTGGTGGTGGTCTGCCTGTTCGTCACGCTCAATCTGATCGTGGATATCTTGTACAAGGTGCTCGACCCCCGCGTGCGCCTGGAGGGCGCAGCATGAGCGGCACCAACACCCCTGCGAACACCCCCGTGGGCACGGCCCCGGCAGCGGCGCTGCGCCAGCCTTCGCCCTGGCGCGCGCATGTGGCGGATTTCATGGCCTCGCGCCTGGCGCTGTTCGGCCTCATCGTCGCCGTGGTGCTGATTCTGGCGGCGCTGGTCGCTCCCTGGATCACGCCGCAGAACCCCTATGACCTGCAGCAGCTCGACGTGCTCGATGCACGCCTGCCGCCAGGCTCGGCCAATGGCATGGACAGCTTCCACTACATGCTGGGCACCGATGGCCAGGGCCGCGATCTGTACTCGGCGATTCTCTACGGCCTGCGCATCAGCCTGCTGGTGGGCGTGGGCTCGGCGTTGATGGCCGGCGTTGTCGGCACCTTGCTGGGCCTGCTGGCCGCCTATGCCGGTGGCAAGACCGACACGATCATCATGCGCGTGGTCGATCTGATCCTGTCCTTCCCCTCGATCCTGGTTGCGATGATGATCCTTGCCTACCTGGGCAAGGGCGTGGGCAATGTGGTGCTGACCCTGGTGATCCTGGAATGGGCCTACTACGCCCGCACCGCACGCGGCCAGGCCCTGGTCGAGCGCCGGCGCGAGTATGTCGAGGCGGCGCGCTGCCTGGACATCCCCAACTGGCGCATCATGGTGCGCCACATCCTGCCCAACTGCCTGCCGCCGCTGATCGTGATCGGCACCCTGCAGATCGCCCGCGCCATCACCTTGGAGGCCACCTTGAGCTTTCTGGGCCTGGGCGTGCCGGTGACCGAACCTTCGCTGGGCCTGCTGATCTCCAACGGCTACCAGTTCATGCTCTCGGGCCAGTACTGGATCAGCTTCTACCCCGGCATTGCGCTCTTGGTCACCATCGTGGCGATCAACCTGGTGGGCGACCGCCTGCGCGATGTCCTGAACCCGAGGAACACCCGATGAGCAGCGTGCCCACCTTGCAGGTGCGCCATCTGCGCACCGAGTTTGCGACCCGCGCCGGCACCCTGCGCGCGGTCAATGATGTGTCCTTCACCCTGGAGCGTGGCCGCATCCTGGGCCTGGTCGGCGAGTCCGGCTCGGGCAAGTCCGTCACCGGTTTTTCCATCATGGGCCTGGTCGATGCACCGGGCCGCGTGACCGGCGGTGAGGTGCTGTTCCAGGGCCGCGACATCACCAAGATCAAGCCGCGCGAGCTGCGCCAGCTGCAGGGCAACCGCATCGCGATGATCTTCCAGGACCCGATGATGACGCTCAACCCCGTGTTGCGCGTGGACACGCAGATGATCGAAGCGGTGCGCGCCCATACCTCGGCCAGCAAGGCCCAGGCACGGGACCGTGCCCGCGAGACCCTGGCGATGATGGGCATTGCCAGCCCCGACGAGCGCCTGCAGGCCTACCCGCACCAGCTGTCGGGCGGCATGCGCCAGCGCGTGGCCATTGCCACGGCGATGCTGCACCGGCCCGATCTGATCATTGCCGACGAGCCCACGACGGCGCTGGATGTGACCATCCAGGCGCAGATCCTGTCCGAGGTGCAGAAGCTGGCGCGCCAGCAGGGCACCTCGCTGATCTGGATCACGCACGACCTGTCGGTGGTGGCCGGTCTGGCCGACGAAGTGGCGGTGATGTATGCCGGCCGCATCGTCGAGCAAGGCGGCGTCGATGCCGTGCTGGACAGCCCGCTGCACCCCTATACCGCCGGCCTCATCGGCAGCCTGCCGGCCAACAACCGGCGCGGCAGCCGCCTGCAGCAGATTCCCGGAATGACGCCCAATATGCTGCAGCTGCCGCCGGGCTGTGCCTTTGCCGCCCGCTGCGCCCGCGCCACCGCTGCCTGCCAGGCCCAGCCCGAGCAGACCGAGCCGCTGCCCGGCCGCCTGGTGCGCTGCTTCCACCCGGCGCTGGCCGCCAGCGCCCCCAGCAACCTGGGTGCCACCGCGCCGCAAGGCCTGGAGGCCCGCCCATGAACGAGATGACGAATACCACAGCGGAGGGCAGCGCCGCAGACACCCCGGTGGTCGAGCTGCGCCAGGTCAGCAAGCGCTTTGGCGAGCAAAAGCCCGGCTTGGGCGGCCGCCTGCTGCAAAGCCTGGGGCTGGAAAAGCCCCACCCGGTGACCCGTGCGGTCGACCAGGTCGATCTGCTGGTGCGCCCCGGTGAGGTGGTGGGCCTGGTGGGCGAATCCGGTTGCGGCAAGTCCACCCTGGGCCGCATGGCGGCCGGGTTGCTGCCACCGTCCGATGGCGAAGTGCGCTTTTCCGGCAAACCGCTGGCCGCGCTCACGCCGGCCGAGCGCCATGCCGAGCGCCTGCGCATCCAGATGATCTTCCAGGACCCGTACGCCAGCCTGAACCCGCGCCTGCGCGTGGACGAGATCGTTGGCGAGGCGGCCCGCATCCATGGCCTGGTGGACCAGGCCGGTTTTGACGACTATGTCTGCGCGCAGATGGAGCGCGCCGGGCTCGACCCCGCGCTGCGCAGCCGCTACCCGCACCAGTTCAGCGGCGGCCAGCGCCAGCGCATCGGTATTGCCCGCGCACTGGCGGTGCAGCCGCACATGCTGGTCTGCGATGAGGCGGTGGCCGCGCTCGATGTGTCGATCCAGGCGCAGATCCTGAACCTGTTCATGGACCTGCGCGAGCAGCTGCACCTGACCTATCTGTTCATCAGCCATGACCTGGGCGTCGTCGAGCATATCTGCGACCGGGTGGTGGTGATGTACCTGGGCCGCGTGATCGAGACTGCGCCGGTCGAAGAGCTGTTTGCCCGGCCCAACCACCCCTACACCCAGGCCTTGCTGGCCGAGGTGCCCAACATGAATGCCCGCCACAAGACCTACTCGGCCATCCAGGGCGAAATCCCCAGCCCGCTGAACCCTCCCAGCGGCTGCCACTTCCATCCGCGATGTCCGCGTGCGATGCCGCGCTGCACGGTGGAGGCGCCCCAGCTCAAGGGCATCGCCATCCAGCACCAAAGCGCCTGCCATTTGAACGACGCCTGAACGCTCAGCTGAGCGCCGCCTTTTATCCGCATTCTTTGCACCGTTTTCACAGTTTCACCAGGAGTTCGCCATGAAACGCATCATCGTCTCTTCCCTCACCGCTGCCCTGATGGGCGCTGGCCTGGCTGCCCATGCGCAGACCTTGAACATCGGCTTTGCCGACCCGGTCTCGTCGATGGACCCCCAGCTCAACAACCACGCCGGCGACCGCTCGGTGGACCTGCACTTCTGGGACCTGCTGGTCCAGAACAACTACAACAAGCTGCAGCCTGGCCTGGCTGCGAGCTGGAAGAACCTGGACCCCAAGACCTGGGAGTTCAAGCTGCGCACCGATGTGAAATGGCAGGACGGCAAGGCCTTCAGCGCCGAAGACGTCATCTACTCCTACCAGCGCGCGCGCGCCGTGCCCGGCAGCGTGGCCACCTTTGCCGGCTACCTGCGCACCGTCGAATCGGTGACCGCCAAGGACCCGCACACGCTGATCATCAAGACCAATATCCCCAACCCCGATCTGCCGCTGAACCTGGCTTCGGTGCACATCGTCAGCAAGCATGTGGGCGAGAAATCGGCCACCGAAGACTACAACGCGGGCAAGGCCATGGTCGGCTCGGGCCCCTACAAATGGGTGTCCTACACGCCGGGCGACCGCGTGGTGATGCAGCGCAACGATGGCTACTGGGGTGACAAGCCGATCTGGGAGAAGGTCAACTACCGCTACATCAACAATGCCGCATCGCGCACCGCCGCGCTGCTGGCAGGCGATGTGGACGTGATCGACAAGGTCTCGGTCTCCGACCTGGCGCGGCTGAAGAACGCGCCCAACGTCACCGTCTACCCCTACGACGGCCTGCGTGTGATGCTGCTGCAACCGAGCTTCAACCCGGCGCCCAATGCCTTCATCACCGACAACGCCGGCAAGCCGTTGCCCAAGAACCCGCTGCTGGACCAGCGCGTGCGTGAGGCGCTGAACCTGGCGATCAACCGGGGCGCCATCGTGGACCGCATCCTGCAGGACGCAGCCACCGAGGCCAACCAGTGGATGCCCAAGAACACCTATGGCTACAACCCCGACATCAAGAACATTCCTTTTGATGCCGCCAAGGCCAAGAAGCTGCTGGCCGATGCCGGTTTCCCCGAAGGCTTCAAGCTGACCATGCATGTGCCCAACGACCGCTACCCGCAAGGCCCTGAGACGGCCCAGGTGGTGGCCCAGTTCTGGACCCGCATTGGCGTCAAGACCCAGGTGGAGGTGGTGCCATGGGCCGTGTACTCGGGCCGCGCCAACAAGAACGAATATGCGATGAGCATGCTCGCCTGGGGCAATGGCACCGGTGAAGCCAGCTATGCGCTGGTGAACGTGCTGGCCACGGTCGATGCGAAGAAGGGCCTGGGCGCCTCCAACTGGGGCCACTACAGCAACCCGGCGGTGGACAGGGCGCTGACCGAATCCACCGAAGAGTTCGACATGGCCAAGCGCGAGAGCATTCTGCGCCAGTCGGCCAAGGTGGTGTCCGATGATGTGGGCATCATCCCGCTGTTCCACTACCGCAATATCTGGGCCGCGAAGAAGGGCCTGAAGGTCACCCCGTTCAGCAGCGACCGCACCACCGCGTCGATGGTGACCAAGGTGGCACCCTGATGGCCCAGCTGTCCATCACGGTTGACCAGGCGGACGCGCTGATCGATGTGGCACGCCACATCCGTATCGAAGGCGCCCAGCCCGGTGAGGCGGTAGAGATCCGTGCCGAGACCCCGCGCAGCGGCGTGCTGTGGCGCGCGCAGGCGCGCTTCATCGCCGATGCGCAGGGGACCGTGGATCTAAACCGCGATGCCCCCGTCTCCGGCAGCTATGCCGGTGTCGATGGCATGGGCCTGGTCTGGTCGCAAAGCCCGGTGCAATCCTCCAGCCGCGAGCTGTTCAACCAGCCGGTGACCGAGGCGTTGGTGACGAGCTTGCAAGCCAGCTCCGGCACTGCGCAGGCGCAGGCCCGCTTCAGCCAGCAGCTCGCAGCCCCCGGCGTCACCCGCCGCGAGGTGCGCGAGGACGGCCTGGTCGGCACCCTGTACCTGCCCGCCGGCCCCGGCCCGCACCCGGCGGTGATGATCGTCAATGGCTCGGGCGGCGGCATCAACGAGCCGCGCGCCGCGCTCTATGCATCGCGCGGCTATGCGGCCTTTGCGCTCGCGTATTTCAAGGCGCCGGGGCTGTCGCCCTACATCTCCAACACCCCGTTGGAGTATTTTGAAAAAGGCCTGCAATGGCTGCGCCGCACGGTGCAACCGGCGCATGACTTTGTCGCGCTCAGCGGCCAGTCGCGCGGCGGTGAACTGGTGCTGCTGCTCGGGGCAACCTTTGCGCAGCAGGTATCGGCGGTGGTGGGCTATGTGCCCAGCGCGTTTGTGCACAGCGGCCAGAACGCCTGCGACCCGCAGGTAGGCCGCGAAGGCCCGACCTGGCTGCTGGACGGCCAGCCGCTGACCCACATCTGGGAAAACAACCGCACTGCCAGCTGGGCCCCGTTTGACGAAGGCCCATCGCCCCACCGCCATGAGCGCGCGATGCGCACCGCCTTGCGCGATGCCGAGGCCGTCGCGCGTGCGCGCATCCCGGTGGAGCGCATCCAGGGCCCGGTGATGCTGCTGTCGGCCACCGACGATGGCTCCTGGCCGTCGAGCGTGTATTCGCAGATGGTGCGCGACAAGCTGGCCGAGGTGCAGCACCCGCACGATGTGCAGTGGCTGGACTTCGAGCGCGCCGGCCACGCCATCCTGTTCCCCTATGTGCCGACCACGCAGCTGGTCTATGCGCACCCGGTCTCGGGCAAGGTCAGCACCGGCGGCGGCAACCCGGCCGACAACGCCCATGCCGATGCCGCGTCCTGGCAGGGCGTGCTGCAGTTTCTAGAACGTGCGGTGGCGGCCCATGCCGGCGCTGCAAAAACATAACCAAGGAGTCTTGCATGTCCACTTCCCCCAGCGATGACCTGATCGACCGGCTGGTCGGTCTGGCACCGGGCAGCCGCACCTACGCGGCCCGCCACCAGCGTGAAAAGGTCGTGGCCGCCACCCAGGGCAGCTACCAGGCCTTGTTTGACCCGGCGCTGCCGGGCATCAGCCTGGCCGAGCGCCTGTTGGTCGCGCTCTATGCCTGCCGCCTGACCCCCGCCCCCGAGCTGGTTGCCCATTACCGCGAACGCCTGCAGCAGCTGCCGGTGGATGCCGCACTGATCGCCGTGGCAGAGACCGGCCAGCCCCAGGATGCGCAAGACCCGCGCCTGGCGGCCATGCTGGCCTTTACCCGCACCTTGATCGAGAAGCCGATCGACGGCGACAAGGCCGCGCTGGAAACCTTGCCAGCCGCTGGCATCAGCACCCCGGCCGTCGTGGCGCTGTCGCAGCTGATCGCGTTTCTCTCGTACCAGGTCCGCCTTGTCGCCGGCCTGCAAGCCATGAAAGCATCCGAGGAGGCCACCGCATGAGCACGCCCGCCGCATTCCAACCCGCCCAGGTCATCCGCGCCCACGGCTTCACCAACGAATCGCTGGAATGGAAGGCCTGGCTCGATGTGGTCCAGCTCGACCAGGCCACGCCCGACCAGATGGCCGTGCTGGAGGAGAGCCACCCCAAGGCCAAGACCTCGGACTACTACCTGTTCCTGGTGCACCAGCCGCAGATCCTGCGCGAGCGCTCCACGGCCTTCAACGCCATCATGTATGCGCCCGGCGGCCTCTCGCGTGCCGAGCGCGAGCTGGGCTCCACGGTGGTATCGCGCATCAACGGCTGCGTCTACTGCGCCTCGGTGCATGCGCAGCGCTTTGAGCAGCTGGCCAAGCGCAGCGACACCATTGCCCAGGTGTTCGAGCAGCCTGCCACCGCCGGCACCACCGCGCGTGAAAAGGCCATCGTGCAGTTCTCGATCAAGATCACCGAGCAGCCCGCCGCCATCAACGCCGCCGACATCGACGCGCTCAAGGCCGAGGGCCTGAACGACGGCGAGGTGCTGGACCTGCTGCACTCGGACGCCATCTTTGCCTGGGCCAACCGCCTGATGCTGAACCTGGGCGAGCCGCTGATGCCGGAAGCCTGAAGCGGCTTAGTGCGCTGATGTAGCAACCCCCATCGCTCTTTGCCGGGCGATGGGGGTTGTTTTATCTGTGGAAGCAGCCTTTGTTCAGGTTGCAAAAGCCTGTGATGACCCAGCAGCGCCCCCGGTTCTGCCCAACCTCGGCCACTGGAAACATGGCCGGGTCGATGTTTGACTGGTTTGGGTATAAAACTTAAAATATTAGGTCTTAAACGTCATTATTGTACTTAAAGAGAAGAATAATGAATCTTGGGCTTTATGCTCCGGCACAAATCGCTGCTGAACTCGCAGGGCGCCTGCGCAAGCATCGCATTGCCCAGGGCTTCACCCAAGCCGAGCTCGCCAGCCGGGTAGGCGTGTCAAAAGCGACCGTGCTGAACCTGGAGACGGGAAAAAACGTTTCCTTTGAGACGGTCATCGCGGTTGTACAAGTGCTTGGCCTCGCCATACAGTTAGAGGACCTGTTCGTCTACCAACCACGGACGATTGCCGAGCTTGAAAAAGCTGCCGCGCTGCCGCTTCGCGTCCGACATCCGAAAGGATCCTATGGTGCAAAAGATTAATGTGTTCTACGAAGGCTGGGGAGAGCGCTTCCACTGGGCCACCTTGGGTGCCGCCGACCTTCGCAGTCCCGTTATCTTCGAGTACACCGAGGCGGCTTTTCAGCGCGGGCTTGAGCTATCTCCGTATCTGCTGCCGTTACAGCGGGGGAGGGATTTCTCCAAAGTGCTGTTTCAGCACCAAATGGGACTGCCCGGGCCCGCCTACGATTCCTTGCCAGATGGCTGGGGCTTGCTGCTGATGGACAGGCTCTTCCGCCAGCGGGGGCTGGAGCCTTCTAAGCTGTCGGTTCTGGACCGGCTGGCTTACATCGGAAACACAGCCATGGGCGCAATGGCCTTCGAGCCGGCGAGCGGCCTGGATGCGTCAGAGGCGGCACCTATCCCCTTGGAGCAATTGGCGCGAGAAGTGCAGCTTGTCTTGGAGGACAAGGACACAGCGCTTCTGAAGCAGCTTGCGCTGGTGGGCGGCTCTCCCCACGGAGCGCGACCCAAGGCACTGGTGTACATCGACACGAAGCATCAAAGAGCAAGCACCGTACCCATGCAAGAGGGCAGCCCCTGGCTGGTCAAGTTCCCCGCCATGCATGAGCCCAGCGAGGTTTGCGCGATAGAGGACCTGTACTGCAAGTCAGCACGTCGCTGTGGGATAGATGTGCCTGAAACCCTGTGGATGGACTTGGGCGGCGACCTGTCGGCCTTCGGCATCCAGCGATTTGACAGGGAAGGGGGTCATAAGGTCCCCATTCATACGCTCGCGGCCTTCGTGGGGGCAGATTTTCGGCAACCCGCAAGCATTGGCTACAGTGCGCTCATCCAGGCCACAAGGATCTTCACCAAGGATGTGCGGGAGGTCCACAAGGCGTTTGAGCGTGCGGTGTTCAATGTCATTTTTAACAACCGCGACGACCACGGGAAGAATTTCTCCTATCGAATGCGCCAGGACGGCACCTGGAAGCTTTCACCCGCGTACGACCTCACCTTCAACAGGGGACCTAACGGCTACCACCAGATGGATGTGGCGGGGGAAGCTTTGACCATCAGGCGCTCGCATCTCCAGCGTTTGGGGGCGGAGGCGCAGTTGAGCAGCATCGAGGTCGATACCACCATTGACCGAGTGGCGCAGGAGGCGTCAATGTTTCTGGCTCGGGTGGGCGGCTACCAGGGCATCATCAGTACAACCAAAGCGAGAGACATCGCTGCGGCCATCGACGCCAATACCAAGGCAGCACGCTCTTAGCTCGTATGCCGAGTGCCATCTTTGCCCCATGGTGGTCTCTCGCGCACCCATGGTTGTGTTTGCTGCGCCTCGGCGCATGCTTCTGCGCTGAAGTGCCAAGCCCCATTGCACTGCAAAAATCAACGCCGGTAAGCAGCCCCCGGGTGGCTGGCCGGCAGCAGCTGGCCCCCTGCCGGGAACAGCTTTTCGCGCAAGGTCCCTTCCGCATAGCGCGTCTTGAACATGCCCCGGTTTTGCAGCTCGGGGATCAGCAGGTCGACGATGGCGTCCAGGCTTGTTGATTTCCACACAGAAGTGACCCACTAACCCCCAGGATTTCCATCTAATTCTGACCCACGCACTAACCCTAGCCTGCAGCTATGTTGAGCAGCAGGAGACCAG
>NZ_CAXYJV010000022.1:0-85370 GCF_964277875.1 uncultured Comamonas sp. | reverse complement strand
ACAACAGCGAGAGGCTGCACACATCGCTGAAAATGCAAACGCCCGATGCAGTGCACCGGGCATCATTGGCCGGATTGCTCCGGTATGTTCAACCGTCCAAACTGTCAACCTAATTTAGGACGGGTCAAGGTCGCGACCATACATGCGGTTCCGACTTTATCCAAACCGGTGAAGGTGCGGCCCGAGGCGAAGACATCGAACTGAGCGGCGCGACCGTTGCGGACCAGGATTTCATCGCCGCTGCGCGGCAAGACATGCCACGCCTCTTGGCCGAGGTTCGAGCGCTGAGAAAACTGCTGGCGTCTTCCCGCCAGCAATAAGCCTATGGGCCGGCGTCCGGCTGTGGCCAGACCGGCACCGCACCCAGCACCTGCGCCGGAATCCAGCCGCGCAGGCTGTTGACAAAAGCCCAGGCCTGCACACGCGGTACATCGCTCAACGTGACCACGCCTTCCACCACCTGGCCCGCCTCCAGCGCCAGCCGGCGCCCCACGCCAGGCAGCAGGCCGCAATGCAGCGCGGGCGTGATCCAGCGGCCATCCAGCTGCATGGCGATATTGCCCCGGGTGGTCTCGGTGATTTCACCGGCCTCGTTCCACAGCAGGGTGTCGAACACGCTGCTGTCCTGCGGCGCCCAGCGCTCGTAGTGCGCGCGGCGGCTGGTCTTGAAGCGCACAAACTCGCCGTGGGCCTCGGCCAGCGGCGCGGCCGCCCATTGCAGCCGGACCTGCGCAGGCGATGGCGGACAGGCAAAGGCCTCAGCCTGGAAAGTGCCCTGGGCATGGAGCAGCAGGCGCAGACGCCACAGGCCTTGCGGATGGCCCTGGGCCAGGCTGTCCAAAGCCGCTTGCGCAGCCACCCCATCCCAGCGGTAGCCAAAATGCGCGGCCGCAGCGGCCATGCGCTCGAGGTGCAGCGCAGCATGGCGCAGCTGGCCATCGTCCAGCGCCAGGGTTTCGATCAGCGCAAAGGGCATGCTGGCCCGCTCCAGAAAGGCACGCTTGTGCAGCCACTCGCGCCACTCGCCGTCAGCGGTGGCATCGGCGGTGATGCCGCTGCCAATGCCGCATTGCAGCTGCGTGCCGCGCAAGGCCACCGTGCGGATGGGGACGTTGAAGGTGGCGCGTAGGCCGCCTGCACCATCGGAGCGCACAACGCCCAAGGCGCCGCAGTACCAGCCACGCGGCTCTAGTTCCAACTCGGCAATCGCCTGCATGGCCGCCCGCTTGGGCGCGCCGGTGACGGAGCCGCAGGGGAACAAGGCCTGCATCACATCGACCAGGCCGGTGCCCTGGGGCAGCCGGGCCCGCACATCCGAGGTCATCTGCCAGACCGTTGGCAGCGCCTGCAGCGCAAACAGCTGCGGCACCTGCACGCTGCCCAGCTGCGCAATGCGCGCCAGGTCATTGCGCAGCAGGTCGACGACCATCACATTCTCGGCCCGCTCTTTGGCAGATGCGCGCAGCGCCTGGGCCTGGGCCTCGTCCTGCGCAGGGTTGCTGCCCCTTGCGGCCGTGCCCTTCATCGGGCGGGTCAAGATATCGCCCGCGCCGCTGGCCGGTTGGTGCCAGTCAAAAAACAGCTCGGGCGATACCGACAGCAGCTGCTCGTCGCCCCGGTCGATATGCAGCGCATAGCCGCCAGGCTGGGCCTGCTGCAACGCGGCAAACAGCGCGGCGCCGTCCACCCCGCCGCCGGGCAAGGCGCTGTGGCCCTGCAGCTGCTGGGTGTAGTTGATCTGGTAGTAGGCGCCGTTGCGGATATCGGCATGGATGCGCGCCATCTGCGCATCGAACTGCGGGCGGCTCAGCGTGCCGCGCCATTGCAGTTGCACGGCAGGCGTTTCGGCCTCGGGCAGCTGCGCCATGTCAGCCGGTGGCGCATCCCACACCGCAAACCAGGCCAGCGGCTCGCCGCTGGGCGCTGCCTGGGTCGGCAAATAGGGGTTCAACGCCGAGGCGGCTTCATAGCGCAAGCCGCCCACGCAAAAGGCCCCAGCGCGCGCGGCCTGCTCCACGGCATCCAGCAAGGCGCGCAAGGATGGCGCGTCCTGCGCCTCCAGCACCCGGTCCGGGCCGGACAGGGCCAGGCGCAGGCGCTGCTGCTCACCGGCCAGAGGCTGGCCCATATCGATGCGGGCAGAAAAGGACATGTGCGCTGTCATAGGGGCGCCAGCATAGCGGCGGCGCCTTGTCCTTGCAGCACAATAGCCCTCTGTCTGCTCCCTTACAGCTCCCGTGTCCTCTGCCCCGCGCCGCGCCCAATGCCCCCGCTGCCTCCGTCCGCAAACTGCCTGCATCTGTGCGCTGGCGCAGCCGCTGCAGGCTGCTACCCAGGTCCTGGTCCTGCAGCACCCGCTGGAGCTGCAGGAAGCCAAGGGCACCGCGCGCCTGCTGCACCTGTGCCTGCCGGGCAGCCGGCTGGAGGTAGGCGAAGCCTTTGACCCGGCACAGCTGGAGCAATGGCTGTATGGCGCCTGGCCCGGCGCAGAAGCCCCCCAGCAAACGCTGTTGCTCTACCCCCAGACACCCGACCAGCCCGCCGCCCTGATGGCGCTGACGGACCGCGACGCGCCAGCACCCGTCCGGCGCCTGGTGTTGATCGACGGCACCTGGCGCAAAAGCCGCAAGATGCTCTATGCCAACCCGCTGCTGGCCCGGTTGCCCCGCCTGGCGCTGACGGACACCGCGCCAGCCGGCTACCGCATCCGCAAGGCACCCCGCGCAGGCCAGCTCTCGACCCTGGAGGCGGCTGCGCTGGCACTGCAACAGCTGGAGGCCTGGCCCGATGGCGCGCCGCCGCTGCAGGCGCTGCAGCAGTCCTTTGACGGGCTGATCGCGCAGTACGAACGCCTGCGCAGCGCCCACTGAGCGATTGGCGCCCTGGCGACAATGCGCCCGCCTGCGCGCCCGGGGGTGAGCGCGCACTCGGGGATACTCCAGGCCATTGCCTTGAACCTGTTTTCCTTTGACTGACGGAGCCCTTGCATGAAGTTCTCGACCCTCACCCTGCTCAGCGCCGCGCTGTGCGCCGCCGGCCTGGCCCAGGCCGCCGCCCCCTCCGATGCCGCCGTGCAACAAGCCAGCAGCGCCAGCCTGCGTGAATGGATCGAGGTGCTGGCCCTGCCCAATGACTCGAACGTGGCAGCCGATATCGAGAAGAATGCGCAGTGGTTCAAGGCGGCACTGGACAAGCGCGGCTTCCAGACCCAGCTGCTGCCCAACCAGGGCAAGCCGATGGTGCTGGCCACCCTGCCCCCGGTGCCCGGCGCCACCAAGACGGTGCTGTTCTACGCCCACATGGATGGCCAGGCGGTGACCCCGTCGGAATGGCAGCAGGAAAGCCCCTGGAAGCCGGTGCTGAAGGAACGCCAGGCCGATGGCGCCTGGAAAGAAATTGCACTGGATCAGCTCTACGGCGCCCAGCCCAACCCCGAGTGGCGCGTGTTTGGCCGCTCCTCGTCCGATGACAAGGCCCCCATCATCATGCTGATGGCCGCCATCGATGCGCTCCAGCAGCAGGGCCTGCCGCTCAGCACCAATATCAAGATCCTGCTCGACTCCGAAGAGGAAAAGGGCTCGCCATCGCTGGGCGGCGTCATCGACGCCAACCTCGAGGCCCTGAAGGCCGATGCGCTGCTAGTGCTCGATGGCCCGATGCATGCCAGCAACCGCCCCACCCTGGTGTTTGGCAACCGGGGCGTGGCCCAGGCCACCCTGACCGTGTACGGCCCCAACCAGGATCTGCACAGCGGCCACTATGGCAACTACGCCGCCAACCCCGCGTTCACGATGGCGCAGCTGCTCGCCTCGATGAAGGCGCCCGATGGCCGCGTGCTCGTCAAGGGCTACTACGACGGCATCCGCTTTGATGCGCAGACCCAGGCGGTGATGAAGGCCGTGCCCGATGACGAGACCGCGCTGCGCAAGCGCCTGGGCATCGCCCAGACCGAGAAGGTGGGCAACAACTACCAGGAAGCGATGCAGTACCCCTCGCTCAATGTGCGCGGGCTGCAAAGTGCGGACGTCGGCGCCAAGGCCCGCACCGTGGTGCCCGCCCAGGCGATCGCCGAGCTGGACCTGCGCACCGTCCCCGAGACCCCGCCCGAGCGCCTGCTGCAGCTGCTCAAGACCCATATCGAAGGCCAGGGTTTCACGCTGATTGACGGCGAGCCCAGCGCCGAGCAGCGCGCCCAGTACCCCAAGATGGCGAGCCTGAAGATGGGCGGCGTGTCGGCCTCGTCCAGCGCCGTGCGCACCGACCTGAACGCCCCCATTGGCGACTGGCTGCGCCAGGGCATGCAGCAGGCCTGGGGCCAGGCGCCCGTGCAGATCCGCATGATGGGCGGCACGGTGCCCACCGGCGCAGCAGTGCAGGCGCTGAAGGTGCCGTTTGTGATCGTGCCCATGGTCAATGCCGACAACAACCAGCACAGCAAGAACGAGAACATGCGCCTGGGCAACTACTTCGATGGCGTCAAGAGCCTGGCCTCCATCCTGAGCCAGCCCTGGAAATAAGCCCAAAAAAGGCCCCCAGCTGGGGCCTGCTGTGCGTAGCGGTTTAGCTCAGCGCTGCGCTGGCACGCCGTCTTTCCACTGCGGCCAGTTCTTGACGACGGTGTCGACAAAGACGCCGCCCACGGCTGCCACATTGGCCACCGTTTCGGCAAAGCCGCCTGCGGTTTCGCCGGGCTTGGGGTCCAGGTGGGCCTGGGTCGTTTCCTGCGGGTTGCCCTGGTCAAAATTGACGGAGCCGCGCAGGCTCAGAATCCGGTCCGTGCCATGGCTGCGCTTGAGCACCAGTGCAATGGCGGCGGCTTCCATCTCGGTGGCGACATAGTCGTCCGCACCGTAGAGCTTGGCGATGTACTGCGCCTCCCTGGACAGGCCCGGGCCATGGAAGAAGGTGTCGCCGGTCATATGCGTGCCCACATGCACGCTGGGCGCCTGGCGGGCGGCGGCATCGGGGTAGCGCATGCGGTAGCGCTGGGCCGATTCGCTGTCCTGCAGCGGCACGGCGCGGGTCATCGCGTAGGCGGCCTGGGTCAGGGCCGGATTCAGCGCAAAGCGGCGGTAGTCTTCATAACCCTTGCGCGGCACAAACACCGGCGCACCGGGCTGGCCCTCTTCCGGCGCCCAGCGGTGGCCCAGGTCGTAATCGACCAGCCAGCTGCCCCAGGTCACATCGCCAATGGTGCCGCGCGATGGCGGGGTGCCGGCCACGCCGCTGATCACATAGTAGGCCTGGTCAAAATTGAACCGCGGGTTCAGCACGATAGCCTGCAACGAGGCCGAGGCATTGACCTTGCCCATGCCCAGCACGCTGCCGCAGACGCCATCGGCATTGCAGAACACCGGCCCCAGCGCGCCCGGCACCTGGATCGGTTGGGCATCGCGGAAATAGCGCTCATACCAGTGCTGGAACTCGCCGGCCCGGTCGCCGGTATTGGCACCGATCTCGAACATGGCCGCCACAAACACCTTGACCTGGACCGGAGGCGCAGCCTGGGCCACTTGGGCCGTCCTGGGCGGCGGGCTGCCGGTGCTGGCACAACCGGACAGCAGCGCCAGCAACAGCGCGCTGGCGCACAGCGGCCGGGCGAGAGAGCGAAGCGGGGCACGGGACATGGGATATTTCTCCTGGTCAGACCACCGGTATCTCAGCGCGATCCGGCGTGCTGCGCATTGTAGGTCGGCAGCTGGGCCGCCGCCTGGCCCAGCGCTGTCACCAAGGCATCGACCTCCGGAACCGCCGCCCGGTGCAGCGGCAGCAGCACCTGGGTGCGGAATGGAATCGAAAAGGCCAGCGGCCGCTGCACCAGGCCCTGGCCCATGCAGGCCTGCGCGGTGAACGGGTTCACGATCGCCAGGCCCAGCCCGTTTTGCACCATCGCGCAGACCGCCACGGCGCTGTGCGTCTCCAGCAGCATCTGCCGGCCCACGCCGGTATCGGCAAACACCTGGTCGATCTGGGTGCGGTAGGGGTCGCCCTCGGCCAGGCTGATAAAGGCCTGGCCCGCAAAGTCAGCGGGCTGCAAGGCGCGCTTGCGCGCCAGCGGGTGGCCGGCGGGCAGCACTGCGACTTCGTCCAGCGCCGGCAAGGCCACGGCCCGCGTGCCAGCCGGCGCCTCGCCGTGCTCGGTCAGGCCCAGGTCATAGCGCTGGGCGGCCATCCATTGCTGCAACAGCGGGGCCTCCTGCGTGGCGACGCTGACCGCCACCGGCCCCTGCGCCTGCTGCATCCGCGCCAGCGCCGCCGGCAGCAGCGCGTGGCTGAGTGCCGGCATGCTCAGCACGCTGATACGCGCCGCCTGCGGGCGCGACAGTGCTACTGCCCGGTCGATGACCCGGTCCAGCCCCTGCCAGCTGCGCTGCACCTCTTCCCACAGCGCCAACGCGCGTGCATTGGGCCGCAGCCTGCCTTGCACCCGCTCAAACAGCGGGTAGCCGAGCAGCTGCTCCATGCGCGCCAGATCGCGGCTCACCGTGGGCTGGGAGCTGAACAGCAGCCCCGCCGCGCCGGTCACCCCGCCCGCCAGCATGACGGCGCGGAACACCTCGATATGGCGGTGCTGCAACCGCGGCGCTGAAGGGCTGGGCTCCCGGGAGGGATCGGAAGCGGACGGAGCGGGGGTGGGCGAACGGGGCATGGCGAGGCGGCACGGCAAGTAAGACATATCCATTATGAATGACATGCCGATAAATAAGCATTAGACCAAATACCCCACCTTAGGCACACTAGATACCTGATTTCTCCCATCCCCCGTTTCCAAGCCCTGCGGCACCCCGACTATGAGCAACCCCTTTACCCCCGATCTGCTGTGGCAGCTGGCCGATGACTTCAACACCCCCCTGTGGGTGTATGACGCGGACACCATCGGCCAGCGCATTGCCGAGCTGCAGGCCTTCGACACCGTGCGCTTTGCGCAAAAGGCCTGCTCCAACATCCATGTGCTGCAGCTGATGCGTGCGCAAGGCGTCAAGGTGGATGCGGTCTCGCGCGGCGAAGTGCTGCGTGCGCTGGCAGCCGGCTACCAGGGCGGTTTTGGCGAGCCTTCCGACATCGTGTTTACCGCCGATGTGATGGACGAGGCCACGTTGGCCACCGTGGTCGAGCACCAAATCCCCGTCAACGCCGGCTCCATCGACATGCTGCACCAGCTGGGCCAGGCATCGCCCGGCCATGCGGTCTGGCTGCGCATCAACCCCGGCTTTGGCCATGGCCACAGCAACAAGACCAATACCGGCGGTGAGCACAGCAAGCACGGCATCTGGCACAGCGACCTGACGATGGCGCTGGCGGTGATCGCCGAGCGCGGCCTGCAGCTGGTGGGCCTGCACATGCACATCGGCTCGGGGGTGGACTATGGCCACCTGCAGGAAGTCTGCGGCGCCATGGTGCAGCTGGTGCAGCGCACCCACGCAGCCGGCCACCGCCTGCAGGCCATCTCGGCCGGCGGCGGCCTGTCCATCCCCTACAAGGAGGGCGATGCCACCATCGACACCCAGCACTACTTTGGCCTCTGGGATGCGGCGCGCAAGCAGGCCGAGGCGCTGGTGGGCCACCACCTGGGGCTGGAGCTGGAGCCGGGCCGCTATCTGGTGGCCGAATCGGGCGTGCTGCTGGGCACGGTGCGCGCCACCAAGGATGCCGGCAGCAACCACTTTGTGCTGGTCGATACCGGCTTCAACGAGCTGATGCGCCCGTCGATGTACGGCAGCTACCACGGCATGCATGTGCAGCGCCGTGGCGTCGGGGTGCTGCCTGCGCAGGGCGAAGCCGTCGTCGCCGGTCCGCTGTGCGAATCCGGTGATGTCTTCACCCAGGGCGAGTCCGGCGTGGTGCTGCCCCGTCCGCTCGGTGATGCCCAAGTGGGCGATCTGCTGGTGATCCACGACACCGGTGCCTACGGCGCCTCGATGTCCAGCAACTACAACAGCCGCCCGCTGGCCGCCGAGGTGCTGGTCGAAGACGGCAAGGCGCGCCTCATCCGCCGCCGCCAGACCGTCGAAGAACTGCTGGCGCTGGAGCTCGGCCTCTGATCAGCGCGGCGCCGCGCGCCATTGCGCCACCGCCGCGTCCAGGCGCGGCGACTGCATGGCGCCGACATTGCAGCGTGACCAGCGCGATACCAGGCTGCTGTCGAGGCTGAACACGCGGCCTGGTGCCATCGTCACCTGCCGGGCCAGCAACTCGCTGGCCAGTTGGGCCGAATCCTCGCAACCGGGGAAGGCCGCCCACAGGTAGAGCGACTGCGCGCTGCGCGCAAACACCTCGCAGCCCTGGCGGTCCATCCAGTCCAGCGCCTGCGCCGTGGCCTGGCCCAGGCGCCCGCGCAGGCGCACCAGGTGCCGCTCATACTGGCCCTCGCGCAGCATCACATCGACCATGCGCTCGCAGTACTCCGAGCCGCTCACATGGATGAGGCTGCGCAGATCGGCCAGGTCGCTGGCCAGATCGGGGTGGCAGGCGATGAAGCCCACCCGCAGCGCCGCAGAGAATGACTTGGAAAAGCTCCCGATGTAGATCGTGCGCGCCAGCTGGTCCAGCACCGACAGGCGCGTGGCCGTGGTCGGTTTGAAATCGGCCAGCGGGTCGTTTTCAACGACCAGCATCTGCTGCTGGCCCGCCAGTTGCAGGATGCGGTAGGCCTTGGCGGCACTCAGGTCCGAACCCGTCGGGTTGTGCGCCAGCGATTGGGTGAAGAACAGCCGCGGGCGCTCGGTCTGCAGCAGGCGCTCGAGCGCCTGCACATCGGGGCCATCGGGCTGGCGCGGCACGCCCAGCACCCGCGCGCCAGCGAGCTTGAGCTTGCCAAACAGCAGGTAGTAGCCGGGGTCGTCCACCAGCACGGTGATGCCGGGTGTCACCCAGTGGCGGATGACCAGGTCGATCGCGTCATTGGCGCCCTGGGTCAGCAGCAGCTGCTGGGAGGTCACGCTCAGGCCGAACATGCCCAGCTTGCGCACCAGGCTGTCGCGCAAGGGCGCATAGCCCATGCGGCTGCCGTAGCGGAACAACGCACCCAGCCCTGTGCGCACCACCTTCTGGTGGTAGCGGTCCAGGCGCATATCGGCCAGCCAGCCGATGGGCGGAAAACCATCGCCCAGCGCCAGCGCGTCGGGCTGGGTCTTGAGCTGCTCGCGCATCAGCCAGACCACATCCATCGCGCGCTGCAGTGGCGCGCTGTCATCGCCTGCAGGCACAGCCACCACCGGCCGCTGGTCCAGCACATAAAAACCCGAGCCGCGCCGCGCCTCGACCAGGCCGCGCGATACCAGCAGCTCAAAGGCCGCCACCACGGTGTTCTTCGCATAGCCATGCAGCTGCGCCAGCGCGCGCAAGGACGGCAGCTTGTCACCGGCGCGCAGCACGCCGCCCGCAATCTGCCGGCCCAGCATGGCGGCCAGGTTTTCCGCAATCGAGGCCTTGCGGCCAGAGGGGGTGGGCATAGGTGCTCCAAGGGAAGAACCGGTCCCCATGCTGCGTTGCAGCAGCACTGTCCCGGCAAACTGTACCTGTCTATAGCGGTACAGTTTAGGTAGATTGCGGGCTGGACCTATCGCATCCCCCTCGAAAATTACCAGGAGACACCATGGCCACCGATTCCCGCCTGCCGCAGTTCCGCGCCCTCAGCCCCGCCCAGCGCTGGGATTTCATCGCCAAGGCCTGCCAGCTGAGCGACGAAGACCGCGCGCTGCTGACCCAGCCAGGGGCGCTGCCCAGCAGCGTGGCTGACGGCATGATCGAAAACGTGATCGGCACCTTTGAGCTGCCGATGGGCGTGGCCGGCAATTTCCAGATCAATGGCCGCGATGTGCTGGTGCCGCTGGCCGTCGAAGAGCCCTCGATCATCGCCGCAGCCTCGTACATGGCCAAGCTGGCGCGCGAGGACGGGGGGTTTCAGACCTCCAGCACCCAGCCGCTGATGCGCGCCCAGGTGCAGATCGTCGGCATCCAGGACCCCTATGGCGTGCGGCTGGCGCTGTACCAGGCGCGTGCCCAGATCCTGGAGCTCGCCAACAGCCGCGACAAGGTGCTGATCGGCCTGGGCGGCGGCTGCAAGGACATCGAGGTCCATGTGTTCCCCGATTCACCCCGTGGCCCCATGGTGGTCATGCACCTGATCGTTGATGTGCGCGATGCGATGGGCGCCAACACCGTCAACACCATGGCCGAGTCGGTCTCGCCGCTGGTCGAGCAGATCACCGGCGGCTCGGTGCGGCTGCGCATTCTGTCCAACCTGGCCGATCTGCGCCTGGCCCGCGCCCGCGTGCGCCTGACGCCCCAGACCCTGAAGACCGCCGAGCGCAGCGGCGAGGAAATCATCGAAGGCGTGCTCGATGCCTACACCTTTGCCGCCATCGACCCCTACCGCGCCGCAACCCACAACAAGGGCATCATGAACGGCATCGACCCGGTCATCGTCGCCACCGGCAACGACTGGCGCGCGGTGGAGGCCGGCGCCCATGCCTATGCCAGCCGCCACGGGCGCTACACCTCGCTCACCACCTGGGAGAAAGACGGAACCGGCGCGCTGGTCGGCACCATTGAGCTGCCGATGCCGGTGGGCCTGGTCGGTGGCGCCACCAAGACCCATCCGCTGGCCCGCCTGGCGCTGAAGATCATGGACGTGAAATCTGCCCAGGAGCTGGGCGAAATCGCTGCCGCCGTGGGCCTGGCGCAGAACCTGGGCGCCTTGCGCGCGCTGGCCACCGAAGGCATCCAGCGCGGCCACATGGCCTTGCATGCGCGCAATATCGCGCTGGTGGCAGGGGCCGTCGGTGCAGAGGTTGACCAGGTCGCCAAGCGCCTGGCCGCCGAGCACGATGTGCGCACCGACCGTGCGCTGGAAGTGCTGGCCGAGCTGCGCCAGCGCTGAGACCGTGGAGCGCGGGGTACCGCTTGCTCCGCGCCGCAATTCACAGTCGCTTTCCATGCACACATCTGCATCGTGCGGAAATACATACAGCTTGATGCAAGTTAAGCCGCTGCTGCGAAGCGGGGGAGACAAAGGGCTTCGCATGCAGACACAGGGCCTGCACGGCGTACGGGCAGGGATCAGCGGGTATTCACTTGTATTCCACGACAATCGGCTAGTAACGTTGTAAACATCTTGCGTAGCTCAGCGAAGATTTACATACAAATACAGTTCTTAATATTATTGATATTTTTTATTGAATCCATTTTTGCAATACAAATAAACTCAAACCCTCCCTTCGACTGTAGAAAGAGTTCATATGTTTGCAAAATGGATGGCTACGGCCGCCACCTTGTTGGCCTGCCAATGGGTGAGCGCGCAGCCTGTTCCCTATATTCCGACGTTCAGCTGCCAATCGAGCAATGCCATCCTGAACACCGGTTATGACTTTGAAGCGGGGGCGCTGGTCCCCAACGGCGGCGAGGACCTGCAGTGGTGGGTGTCATCCAGCCAGTCGGATCCGACGGGCGCCCTCGGCCCCAGCCCCACGGCGGTTTGGAAACCCACCACCGTCCCCAACACTGCGGCGATACCTGCCGACTGGGTGTCGGGCAGCGCCCTGGGTGGCCAGACCAACTGGATCTCGCCGCTGGCCAACGCCACGACCCGCCCTCGCCCCTATCCGTTCAACCCGCTGGTCACCAACTACTACCGCATGCAGTTCAACTTGCCTGCCGGCATTCCACCGAGCGCGCTGAAGCTGAGCATGGACTACTATGCCGATGACGGCATGCTCGGCGTGTCCATCAACGGTGTTTTCCAACCGCTGCCCATCGGGAGCTATGCCCCTGGCACTGGCGGGACAGCCCCGCTCAACGGCCAGTGGGTCACCGGTCTCAACACGCTGATCTTCTCCGTGGTCGATGGTGGCTGGGGATCGGGCTTGCTGGCGCACCTGAAGTCAGACAGCCTGTTGTGCGAAACCTCGTTGACCATTCAGAAGACCATCGACAAGCCCAGCTACACCCCCGGGCAGACGGCGAACTACACGATCACCGTGCGCAACCCCGGCGCCTCCGATGCCAGCCTGGTGACGCTCAGCAATGAGATGCCCACGGCCCTGAGCGAAGCAGCCTGGTCCTGCAGCGCCGCCAACGGTGCGGTCTGTCCCGGCGATCTGGGCAATGCGCCTTTCAGTTTTGACCTGCCTCCAGGCGGCGAGCTGGTATTTGGCCTCTCCGGCACGGTGGCAGCATCGGGCAGCCTGGCGAGCGTCGCCACGATCGAGCCCGGCCCGGGTGCGATCTGCGACGCCAGCACGGGCTGCACGGCCACGGCAGAGGCCGAGATCACCACCGAAGTCATCCCGCTGGATCCAGAGCCCCAGCCCACCCCGGAAAAGGTGCCCACCCTTGGCAACTGGGCGATGGCAATCCTGTCGGCGCTGACCATCGCGCTGGTGTGGACCCAGGCCCGCAGGCACCAGCGGGGCCGCCCACAACGCTGATAGCGGGCCACCCCGCCGCCGCCAGGCCTCGTACTGCCCTGCAGGTGGTACGAGGCTTGTGTCTGTCCGGTCTGGCACAGAGGGACGCGGCAGCCGGTCGCCAAGTTGACTGCGGCCACGCATGCGGCGGCCATGGCCCAAAGGCCTTGCGGTACGCTCGGGACATCGCTTACTTGTGCACACCGCCAGGAGATTTCCATGCCATCGCAAACTGCCCAGCCGGTCGTCGGCCTGATCGGGGTCGGCCTGATGGGCCACGGCATTGCCCGCAACGTCGCGGCCAAAGGCTTTCAACTCTATGTGCTGGAGCACCCCGGCAACCAGCCGCTGACGGAGCTGCTGAGCCTGGGCACCCGCACCTGCCAGACCCCGGCCGAGCTGGCCGGCCACTGCGACGTGGTCATCCTCTGCGTGACCGGCTCGCCCCAGGTCGAAGCCGTGCTGACCGGCGCGCAGGGCCTGCTGTCGGCCTTGCGCCCCGGCACCGTCGTGATCGACTGCTCGACCGCCGTGCCCGCATCGACGGTGCGCATGGCGCAGGCGGTGCAGGCTGCGGGCGGCCAGTTCATCGATGCGCCGATGACCAAGACCTCCAAGCAGGCGCACGACGGACAGCTCAATCTGCTGGTCGGCGGCGATGCCGCCGTGCTGGCCCAGGTGCAGCCGGTGCTGGCCACCTTCACCAGCCAGGTGACCCATGTGGGCGCGCTGGGCGACGGCCACCGCATGAAGCTGCTGCACAACTTTGTCTCGGTGGGCCAGATGAGCCTGCTGGCCGAGGCCACCGCCTGCGCGCGCAAGCAGGGCATGGACATGCAGGCCTTCCACAGTGTGCTGGCCGCAGGGGGCGGCGCAGGTGTGGCGCTGGACCGTCTGCAGTCCTACATCCTGGCGGACGACCCCTCGGGCATTGCATTCTCGATCGCCAACGCGGCCAAGGATTTGAGCTACTACGCGACGATGGCCCACGATGCCGAAGCCGCGAGCCTGATTGCCGATGCGGCCGCCACGACCTTGCAGAACCAGGTCGATGCCCGGCATGGCGATGCGATGCTGCCGGCGCTGATCGGACTGTTGGCCAAGTCCTGAAGAGCAGTCCGGGAGTTTTTATTCGGCGCGGGGCTCGCGCCCCATCAGCGCCTGCACCACATCGGGGGCCGACAGGCTGCCATCGAGCAAGGCGACGACGGCGGCCGTGATCGGCATCTCCACGCCCAGCTTCTGCGCGCGCTGCAGCACCGTGCGGGCGCTGTACACCCCTTCGGCCACATGGCCGAGCGACTGCACCGCCTGCTCCAGGCTCTGGCCCTGGGCCAGCAACAGGCCGATCTTGCGGTTGCGCGACAGATCCCCGGTGGCCGTCAGCACCAGATCGCCCAGGCCCGACAGACCCATGAAGGTATCGGTGTGCGCGCCCAGCGCCACGCCCAGGCGCGTCATCTCGGCCAAACCGCGCGTCACCAGGGCAGCGCGGGCATTCAGACCCAAATTCAGGCCATCACAGAGGCCGGTGGCAATCGCCAGCACGTTCTTGACGGCGCCACCGACTTCGACCCCGCTGATGTCCTCATTGGCATAGACGCGCAGGTTGTCGCCATGGAAGGCCGCGACCAGCGCATCGCGCACATCGGCATGGCGGCTGGCTGCCACCAAGGCCGTGGGCTGGTGCTGGGCCACCTCCTGCGCAAAGCTGGGGCCGCTCAGCACGCCGGCATGCAGCGCGGGTGCCACCTGGGCGCAAACCTCATTGCCCAGCAGGCCATGGCTGCCGGCGGGCGCGCCCGGGGGCACGGCTTCAAAACCCTTGCTGAGCCAGGCCACCGGCACCTGGCAATCGCGCAGCATCGTCAGGCCGCCGCGCAACGCCGCCATCGGCGTGCCCAGCACAATCAGCTCGGCCTGGGTGACCAGAGGCTGCAGATCGCCGCTGGTCACCTCCAACGCATCGGGCAAGCGGATGCCTGGCAAATAGCGCTGGTTCTCGCGGCTGGTTTGCAGCTGGCGGGCCTGCTGAGTGTCGCGGGCCCACAACTGCACGCTGTGGCGTGCGGCCGCATGCATGGCCAACGCCGTTCCCCAGGCACCCGCCCCCATCACCAAGATCTTCATAGCCACCCCCCTCTTACATCAACTCAAATGCTGGCGCTGCCTGCGGCCGGCTCCCCGGCAGATACAACAAAGGCCTTGCAACCTAGACTGCAAGGCCTTGCGTTGTCAACACAGCGGCAATTACTGGGCCAGTGCGGCACCTGCGCCAGCGCCATTGGCCTGGGCTTGTTGCTGCTCGTACATGGCCTGGAAGTTGATTTCCGCCAGATGCACAGGCGGGAAGCCGGCGCGGGTCACGATGTCTGCGACGTTGCCGCGCAGGTAAGGGTAGACGATCTGCGGGCAGGCCACACCGATCACAGCACCCATCTGGTCGTCAGGAATGCCACGGATCTCGAAGATACCGGCTTGCTTGGCTTCCACCAGGAACACGGTCTTGTCTTCGATCTTGGTCTGCACGGTGGCGGTCACGGCCACTTCGAAAATGCCATCGGCCACAGGGGTGGCTTCCACACCCAGCTGGATGTCCACGCTGGGCTGGGTCTGCTCCAGCAGAATGGCTGGCGAGTTGGGCTGCTCCAGCGACGCGTCCTTCAGGTACACGCGTTGAATTTGGAACACGGGATTTTCTTGATCCGCCATGGTTGTCTGTCTTTCGCTAGAAAAAGGAATGGAGTGCAGCTGCGATGCCGCCCGTTGTGTGCGCCCCTCGCATGCAGCCTGCCATTATGCAATGGCAAATTGACAGTGCCGGCAAGCGCCCGCTCCGGCTTGGAGGGGCATGCACGAGGCAGTGAAAGGTCTCAGGATTGCAGCAGTGGCACGAGACCACCACGCTGGTCCAGTGCTATCAGGTCGTCACAGCCGCCCACGTGGGTGTCGCCAATGAAGATTTGCGGCACGGTGCGCCGGCCGGTGGTCTCCATCATCACCGCACGCTGCGCTGGATCGCTGTCGATGCGGATCTCTTCAATCTGCGCGACCCCCTTGGCTTGCAGCACCTGCTTGGCACGCGTGCAATAAGGGCAGTAGGCGGTGGTGTACATCTTTACAGCTTGCATGAGAGTGTCCTGGGGGCCGGCGCCCGGGAGGGCGATGACCCGTCAATGGTGTCTAAAGGCCGTAGATGGGGCCAAAATGTGCGAAATCAAGCCTTCTTCAGCGGCATGCTAGCGGCGCGCCAGCCTTTCATGCCACCGGCCAGCGCCTGCACATTGGTGTAGCCCAGCTTCTTGGCCACGGCCACGGCCCGCTGCGAGCGCTGGCCCTGTGCGCAGACCAGGATCAGCGGCAAGGCCTTGTTCTTGACGACGGCGGGCAGCTGGGCTTCGAGCTGGTCCAGCGGTACATTCTTGGCATTGCTGATGTGGCCGGCGCTGAATTCCTGCGCATCCGACACATCGACCACGACGGCCTTCTCACGGTTGATCAGCGCCACCGCGTTGGCAGGGCTGAGCGTGCCGCCGCCCATGTTCTTCATGGCGGGCATCATCAGCATCGCGCCCGAGCCCAGTACCAGCACGATCAGATACCAGTTGTCGATCAGAAAGTTCACACAAGTCCCTTGTCAAAAATGCTCAAACAGCCTCGCATTCTAAAAGCGCGGCCATGCCGCTGCGCGATAAAAGCCTTTGATGCCCTGGAATGTCACCGCCGAAGGCCTGCGCAGGTTTCTGGCCGCGCTGAATGCGGCCTCGGGCCTTGCGGGGCCGCCAAGCTGTGCAGGCGCCGTGGGATTTAGGCCTGCCTCTACAATCGGCGCCATTGTGAATGCAGCGGGATCCCCAGGCCCAGTGGCGCCACCGGCCCGCGACACGTACCGCTTTTTTGACTATTGCACGAGGATTGCATGTACAAGCTTGTCCTGATTCGCCATGGTGAATCGACCTGGAACCTGGAAAACCGCTTCACCGGCTGGACCGATGTGGACCTGACCGACACCGGCGTGGCGCAAGCCAAGCAAGCCGGCCAGCTGCTCAAGGCAGAAGGCTATGACTTCGATGTGGCCTACACCAGCGTGCTCAAACGCGCGATCCGCACCTTGTGGCACACCCTCGACGAGATGGACCGCACCTGGCTGCCGGTGCAAAAGTGCTGGCAGCTCAACGAGCGCCACTACGGCGCGCTGCAGGGCTTGAACAAGGCGGAAACCGCGAAGAAGTTTGGCGACGAGCAAGTGCTGGTCTGGCGCCGCAGCTATGACACGCCCCCGCCGGCACTGGAATCCGGCGATCCGCGCAGCGAAAAGGCCGACCGCCGCTATGCCGGCGCTGCCGACCAGGTGCCACTGACCGAATGCCTCAAGGACACCGTCGAGCGCGTCGTGCCTTTCTGGAACGAAGCGATTGCACCGGCCATCCAACGGGGCGAGCGTGTGGTGATTGCCGCCCACGGCAACTCCATCCGTGCGCTGGTCAAGTACCTCGATGGCGTCTCCGACAGCGACATCGTGAACCTGAACATCCCCAACGGCATTCCGCTGGTCTATGAGCTGGACGCCAACCTGAAGCCGCTGCGCCATTACTACCTGGGTGACGCCGAAGCCGCTGCCAAGGCCGCCGCTGCGGTCGCCTCCCAAGGCAAGGCCTGAACGCCGGGCGGCCCGCCGCCCACCTGCGGGCCTGCCGGGCTGCGGGAAACTCTGCGCTGCAAGCGGTAATCCGAGTCAGGCGGCTGCGCACTGGCGATGACAGCGGCCTGCCCCATGGCAAGGCCGCTGCGCCAGATCCCTACAGGCTCTTGGGCAGCGTTGAACCGCCCGAAGGCGTACCGCTACTGGCGGTGTCAGCGTCAGCCGCTTGCCGGTGCCAGTAGGCGGCTAGCGAAAGTAAATACTTGTCTTAACACCCGAAAAGCGCTGCTGCGCCGTACCGGCGCAGGCGCTTGGGTGTATATTGGCACGCTATAGAAAGTTGTGAGCATATGGGCCAAAAATTGAAGATTGCCGGCTGGGTTTCACTGGGCGTGGTGGCTGGCGCGCTCACGACCGTCTCCTTGCAGACGGTCGCAAGGGGCGTGATGTCGCCGATGCCGCTGGAAGAGATCCAGCAGCTGTCGGCCGTTTTCGGCCTGATCAAGACCGACTATGTCGAGCCAGCCGATGACAAGAAACTCATCACCGATGCCATCTCCGGCATGGTGTCCGGGCTCGATCCCCACTCGCAGTACTTCGACAAGAAGTCGTTCCGTGAATTTCAGGAAGGCACCAGCGGCAAGTTTGTCGGTGTCGGCATCGAGATCACCCAGGAAGACGGCCTGATCCGCATCGTCTCCCCGATCGAAGGCTCGCCTGCTGACCTGGCCGGCCTCAAGACCAACGACCTGATCACCAAGATCGACGACACGGCAGTCAAGGGACTGTCGCTCAACGATGCGGTCAAACGCATGCGTGGCGAGCCCAACACCAAGGTGGTGCTGACGATTCTGCGCAAGGACGAGAGCCGCAGCTTCCCGGTGACGATCACCCGCACCGAGATCAAGACCCAGTCCGTCAAGGCCAAGATGATCGAGCCGGGCTACGGCTGGGTGCGCGTCTCCCAGTTCCAGGAACGCACCGTCGATGACTTTGTACGCAAGGTCGAAGACCTGTACAAGCAGGACCCGAACCTCAAGGGCCTGGTGCTGGACCTGCGCAATGACCCCGGTGGCCTGCTGGACGCGGCCGTGGCGATCTCGGCAGCCTTCCTGCAGCCGAATGTGACCGTGGTGACCACCGACGGCCAGTTGGCCGAGAGCAAGGCGATCTTCCGCGCCTCGCCCGAGTTCTATGCGCGCCGTGGCAGCGATCCGATCAAGTCACTGCCTGCGGCGATCAAGAACATTCCGCTGGTGGTGCTGGTCAATGAAGGCTCGGCATCGGCCTCCGAGATCGTCTCGGGCGCGCTGCAGGACCACAAGCGCGCCACGATCATGGGCGCGCAGACCTTTGGCAAGGGCTCGGTGCAGACCGTGCGCCCCCTGGGCCCGGACACCGGCATCAAGCTGACGACGGCGCGCTACTACACCCCGAGTGGCAAGTCGATCCAGGCCAAGGGCATCGTGCCGGACATCATGGTCGACGAGTCGGCAGAAGGCGACCTGTTTGCCGCGCTGCGCACCCGCGAAGCAGATCTGGAAAAGCACCTGTCCAGCGGCCAGGGTCCTGAAGTCAAGGACGAAGCCCGCGAGAAAGCCCGTGAAGCGGCGTTGAAGCGCCTGGACGAAGAGAGCAAGAAGCCCGCCTCCGAGCGCCGCCCGCCCGAGTTCGGCTCGGACAAGGACTTCCAGCTGCAGCAGGCACTGCACCAGCTCAAGGGTGAACCGGTGAAGGTCAGCCAGACCAAGACCGAGCGCCCCGCCGAGAAAAAGGACGAGGAGAAGACCAGCGCTACCGACAAGCCCGAATCGTCGAGCGACGACACGAAGCTGCCGGCAACGGAGCCCAAGAAGTAAAGCCCGTTTTTAAGCTGCATCAAAAGGCCGCCAGCAGAGTTCCTGCTGCGGCCTTTGTTTTTTTCAGACAATAGCCCCATGAACGATGAGCAACTCTTGCGCTACTCTCGCCATATTTTTCTGGACGAGATCGGCATTGAAGGCCAGGAGGCCATTCTGGCCGCGCACGCGGTGGTGATCGGCGCAGGCGGCCTGGGCAGCCCGGCGGCCATGTACCTGGCCTCAGCCGGTGTGGGACGCATCACCCTGGTCGATGATGACACCGTCGACCTGACCAATTTGCAGCGCCAGATTGCCCATACCACCGAGCGCGTGGGACAGTCCAAGGTCAGCTCCTGCGCCGCCACGCTGCAGGCGATCAATCCGCATGTCCAGGTCATGGCGCTGCAGGAGCGTGTCGGTGAAGAGCGGCTGCAGGCCCTGGTCGCCAGTGCGACCGTGGTGCTGGACTGCACGGACAACTACCGCACGCGCCAGGCCATCAATGCGGCCTGTGTGGCAAAGGGCAAACCGCTGGTGAGCGGGGCAGCGATCCGCTTTGACGGCCAGATCAGCGTATTTGACAGGCGCCATGAAGGCGCCGCCTGCTATGCCTGCCTGTTCTCCCCGGACGAGCAGTTCGAGGAAGCCAGCTGCTCCACGATGGGGGTGTTTGCACCGCTGGTGGGCATCATTGGCACGATGCAGGCCGCCGAGGCGCTCAAGCTCGTGGCTGGCGTGGGGCGGAGCCTGAACGGGCGGCTGATGATGCTCGAGCTCAAGGACATGGAATGGAGCAGTATGCAGGTCGCCCGCAACCCCCAGTGCCCGGTCTGCAGCTAGGCCGACCATTGATATCTCGCTTTGTTATTTGTTTTTTATATATTATTATAGATAAATATTAAACCTACGAGGTCTTGTCCTACTTACGCCATCCTTTCAGACCGATGGTTTCACCACGGCTTGTTGCTATCATCGTTACGGTAAGACACACCCGTGTAGCCGTATATGCATCGCCGTTTGAAAACATATCTGGTAGAAGACAACAAGACCATCCGCGACAACCTGATAGCCACACTAGAGGATCTGGCACAGGTGGAGACCGTGGGGCATGCCAGCACCGAAACCGACGCCACGACCTGGCTGACTAACCCGGCCACCGACTGGGATCTGGCCGTGATCGACATTTTTCTGCTGGAAGGCAGCGGCCTGGGTGTGCTCGAAAAGCTCCAGGAGCGGGCGCCACACCAGCACCTGGTGATTCTCAGCAACTATGCGACGCCGAGCATGCGTGAGCGCTGCGCGCAGCTGGGCGCTAACCGGGTGTTCGACAAATCGGAAGATATTGACGCGCTGATCGACTACTGCGTTGAGCGCACATCCCAGCTGCAGTGAGCGCCTGATGTTGCCCTGCTGGCCCTCACAAAAAAGCGGCCTGGGCAGGCCGCTGGTCTTGCGAAAGTGGGCGTGTTCAGTCGATCAGACCGTTCTTCAATGCGTAGTAGGTCAGGTCGCTGTTCGACGCCAGTCCCATCTTCTCCATCAAACGCGTGCGATAGGTGCTCACCGTCTTGACGCTGAGCGACAGCTGGTCGGCAATATTGCCCGCCGTCTCACCCTTGGCCAGCTTCAAGAACACCTGAAACTCGCGCTCGGACAGCTGCTCATGCGGAGGCGCATCCTCCTTGCGGTGCAATTGCTGGGCCAACAGGTCGGCGACGGCCGGCGTCAGATAGCGTTTGCCCAGCGAGATCGTGCGCAGCGCCTCGACAATCTCCGACGGGTCGCATTCCTTGTTCAGGTAGCCGCTGGCCCCTTGCCGGATCAGGTTGATCGCATAGTGGGCTTCAGGGTAGCCGCTCAGGATCAGAATGCCCATGTCGGGCGCCTTGGCGCGCAACATCGCCAGCGCATCGATACCGCTTTGCCCGGGCATCGACAGATCCATGATCAGAACGTCGATCTCTTCCTTGCGCACCAGGTCAATAGCTTCCCGTCCATTGGCCGCCTCTCCGACGACACGCAGATCGACATGTTCGGCCAGAAATTGCTTGAGGCCCGAGCGCACAATGGCGTGATCATCGACGATACCAACTTTAATCATATTTCCCCTCATGCAGCGCAAACCGCAGCACTTGCCAGTCGCAAGCGCTGCCCGAAGTTTGCTCTATTATCACTCGCATAAACCAAAAACCATCAAAAAAGGAAGCTCCATGCGTTGGTCACGCTTGCGCAAATGGGCGATCAGTCTGCCAGCCGCCTTTTTGGCTGCTGCCGTGCTGATCGGCATCAACGAGGCTGGTTATTACCGGTCCCATGACTCGCTGCAGAACCTCACGGTCACCTACCAGACCCGCACCACCTTGGACAAGCTGATGCAGCAGGTGGTGGATGCGGAAACCCATGCACGCGGTTACCTGCTCAGCGGTGAAGAGAGCAACCTCATGGCCTACCAGCAGGCCTGCACGAACGTCAACAATGCCGTCGATGAACTGCGCGCCATTTACAGCGTGTTCCCCGAAGACCTGCAGACCTCATCGATGCTGGGACGGGAGGTCGCCAAGCGCCTCAGCCAGATGGATACCAGCATCTCGCTGCGCCGTCAGGGGCTTGAAGAGGCCTGGCGCTTTCTGGTCAAAAGCCCGGAAGCCCAGGCCACGATGGACAGCATGCGCAAGCTCAGCAATGAGTTGGTGATCCACAGCAACGAGAGGCGCATGCACAACGAGGCCGAGATCCTGAAATCGCTGACCCTGGCGCGGCTGGGAATCGCGATGGTCAGTGTCGTGGGCCTGCTGGCGTTCTACCTGTACCTGCGCCAATCGAACCGCCTCACCGGTCTGATGCTGCGCGAGCAGCGCATGCTCGAAGACGAGCGCGATCAGCTGGAGAAACAGGTGCGCCAGCGCACGGCCACGTTGGGCGAGCTCGCCACCCACCTGCAGCAGGTGCGTGAAGACGAGCGCGCCCATCTGGCCCGCGAACTGCACGACGAGCTGGGCGCGTTGCTGACCACGGCCAAGCTCGACGTGGCGCGGCTCAAATCCAAGATCGACATGGCAGCGCCCGATGTGCAGGAACGTATCAAGCACCTGATCGAAACACTCAACAGCGGCATTGCCTTGAAGCGCCGCATCATCGAAAACCTGCGCCCGTCATCGCTGTCCAACCTGGGCTTGACCGCGTCGCTGGAGATTCTGGCCAAGGAGTTCTCCGAAAGCAGCAACGTCGCCGTCGAGCTGAGCCTCGAGCCGATCAATGTGCCCGAAGCGATGCAACTGAGCATCTACCGCCTGATCCAGGAATCGCTCACCAACATTGCCAAATACGCGCAGGCGCGCAACGTGCTCATCAGCCTGCAGAGCCACCCCAAGCATGTGTTCGTGCAAGTGCGCGATGACGGCGTGGGCTTCGACCCCAGCCAGGCCCATCCCAACTCGCACGGTCTGGCCGGCATGCGCCACCGCATCGAAGCCAGCGGCGGGCGGCTGCACATCGCCTCCGCGCCCCAGCAGGGAACCACGATCTCGGCCAACCTGCCGCAGAACTGATGGGGTGGGCAGCCCTTTTGCCCCCTTCCCCGCGGCGCCATAAGCCGCCTCCACTAAAGCACAGTCCACGCAAGGGCCGCCGACAGGCGGCCCTTGCTGCATGCGGCCGCGCAGCTGCCGCGTTGCCGCAGCGGGCACGCGACAGCGGGAACCGTCCTACACCTGTTCTTCGCACCTGCTGGCAAGACGGCCTGCGGGCAGCAGCCAGAATGCAGTCATTGCTCGCACCTTCTTGCACAGCAAACAACATGAGGAGAAAAATATGCTGCATTACGCTGTTGTCTTTCTGGTCATCGCCCTGATCGCCGCTGTGTTCGGCTTCGGTGGTATCGCGGCCAGCGCGGTGGGCATTGCGAAGATTCTGTTTGTGATCTTTATCGTGTTGGCCGTGGCGTCGTTCCTGATGGGATTGTTGAAAAAGTAGCGCTTTGACAACCCTTGAACCTGTGCTCACCACCAGATACATTTAATCGGTTCGCGCAGGTCAACGTACACTGCAACATCTTCATTGAACATCATAGAAAGAGGCTATTTCATGGATACCGAAAAAATTGCCAAAGACGCTGTGGACAAAGTAAAAGACACCGCCAATGACGTGCTGGACGGCGCTGAAAAGGCTGTCGACAACACCCGTCGTGCGGTCAAGTCCGCTGCCAACAAGGCTGAGCGTGCTGTCGATGAATACGGTCATGAAAAGAGCCACTCGATCGACCACATTGCCTCTCGCGCTCAAGATTGGGCAGAGCGCGGCATTGGCCTGGCGGCTGACTCGTCGCACCGTGCCCGTGAGCAGTTCTACCGTGCACAAGAGCGTGCCAACGAATATGTTTCGGACCAGCCGGGCAAGTCGATGGCCATCGCGATGGCAGCCGGTGCTGCACTGGCCACGCTGGTCATCATGGCGACCCGCCGTCGCGACTGATTTCAAGTATCTGTCGGCATATAACGGATAAGTGCGGTGCAAATGCCGATCGATTTTCAAGCACCCTAACAACACTTTGCGAGGAAACAAAAAATGAAACTCTCCCGTACTATCGCTATCGCTGCTTTTGCTGGTGCAACCCTGGTGATGGCCACCGGCTGCTCCGTGGCTCGCAAGCAGGAAACCGTGGGTGAATACATCGACGGCTCCGCTGTGACCACCGCCGTCAAGGCCAAGCTGGCCGAGGACAAGGAAACCTCCGCCAGCTCGATCAATGTGAAGACCATAGACGGCGGCATCGTGCAACTGTCCGGTTTCGCCAAGTCCCAACTGGAAAAGGACCGCGCTGGCCAGATCGCTCGCGGCGTGAAGGGCGTGACCGAAGTGCGCAACAGCCTGATCGTCAAGCAGTAAGCTACGCGACCCGACTGCAAAAACCAGCTGGCCCAGGCCCGCTGGTTTTTTTTCGCCTGTGCACGAGCGATCGTCTGACTGGGTGGTCATGGTCAATCGCGCAGCGATGCGTTAAGCTTGACCGATGCGCCTGTTCCATTGCGACCAATGCGGTCAACTGGTTTTCTTCGAGAGCGTGCACTGTGTCAACTGCGGCGCAGTGTTGGCCTATCTGCCTGACTGCGACGATGTGGGGGCCATGGCTGCACTCGACTCCGATACGCCCACGCCCGTGCCAGGCCCTTTGTGGCAACGAATCACCTCAAGAGCGGGCAGCAGCGGCCAGCGCTACCGCATGTGTGCCAACCGGGACCAATACCAGGCCTGCAATTTTGCGATTCCGGCCGATGCGCCCCATAGCCTGTGCAGCTCCTGCCGGCAAACCCTGGTGCTGCCTGATCTCTCCGTCAGCGGCAACACCTTGCGCTGGCAAAAGCTGGAAAGCGCCAAACGCCGGCTCTACTACACATTGGCGCGGCTTGGCCTGCATCCTGATGAACCCAGCTGGACCCCCCATTACCAGTTCCTCGCCGATGTGCCGGACCAGCCTGTGGTCACCGGCCATGCCAACGGTCTGATCACCATCAACATTGCAGAGGCCGACGACGACGAACGCGTGCGCCGACGTGTGGCGCTGCACGAACCCTACCGCACCTTGCTGGGGCACCTGCGCCATGAATCGGGCCATTTCTTCTGGGACAAGCTGGTGCGCGATGGCGGAGAGCTGGACAGCTTCCGCCAGCTGTTTGGCGACGAGCGCCAAAGCTATCCGCAGTCTTTGCAGCACTACTATGCGAACCCACCCAGCTATATGCAGTGGAGCGGCCAGCACGTGAGTGCCTATGCCAGCGCCCACCCCTGGGAAGACTGGGCAGAATCCTGGGCACATTATCTGCATATGGTCGATGTGCTGGAGACCGCAGCGAGCTACCAGACGCGGATGACGATGGCCGAGGGCAGCCCTTCGGTGTCGATGGCGGATCCCTTTATCCAGCCAGCGCCCAGTTTTGAAGACATGGTGGCGCAGTGGGTGCCGGTCACCCTGCTGCTCAACAGCCTCAACCGCAGCCTGGGCCAGCAGGATGCATATCCGTTCGCGCTGTCCGCAGGCGCTCTGGAAAAACTGCGGTACGTGCATGAGATTGTGCGGCGCCCGCACCCGCTGCACAGTGCGCCGGTGCATGCACTGGCGCAGTCCTCCGAGGGCTGACCAGCGCTGCCGGATCAGGCCTCTTCTGCCCGGCGCTGCGTCACCTTGCGCTGCAGCTCCTGCGCGACATAAGGAGAGACGAACTTGTCAACCTCGCCGCTGAGCATCGCGATTTCGCGCACAAAGGTGCTGCTGATGAACTGGTAGCGGGTGCTGGGGGTCAGGAAGACGGCTTCCACATCGGGCATCAGCGAGCGGTTCATGCCGGCCAGCTGGAACTCGTAGTCGAAATCGGTGACTGCACGCAGGCCGCGCACGATCGCATTGCCGCCTTGGGCCACGACAAAATCGCGCAGCAGGCCTGAATAGCTCTCGACCCGTACGCTGGGGTAGTGCTTGACCGCCTCGCGCGCCATGTCCATCCGCTCCTTGAGCGTGAACATGGTCTTCTTGTGGTGGCCCTCGGCCACGGCCACGATCACGTTGCCAAATAGCTGGTAGGCCCTGCGCACCACATCCTCGTGGCCCAGGGTCATCGGGTCGAACGTGCCTGGGTAGATGGCCAATGTCATGTATGTCTCCTGCAAAGCATCATCGTCGTGCCAGCAGCCCTGGCACATTGCAGTGCAGCATAAACCATTCCGCCACGGCCCTGCTACCGCGCAGGCATTCCCGTTCTAGCCCTGCTGCGCCTCGGCTTTCTTCAACAGGTGCGCATGCACGGCGCCTGCCTTCAGGTAGCGATGGCACACCAGCCCGAGCGCGGCCAAGGCCTCCTCGCTCCAGGCCTCCGGCGCCTCCAGGTAGATGTAGCCCTGGGCGGTCACCGCTGCATGCGCCGCCTTGAGCGCCGGCACAAACAGCTGGCCGGAGAACGGGGGGTCGATAAAGACCAGATCCCAGTGCGCCTGGTAGGCCTGCAGCGCTGCCAGTGCGTCGCCCCGGCTCACCTCCACCTGTGTGGCACCCAGCTTTTGCGCCAGCTGCTTGATCTGCGCGGCCAGTTGCACGTCGGACTCGACCATGCGCACCTGGCTGGCGTTACGCGATGCGGCCTCCAGCCCGAGCGCGCCGGTGCCGGCAAAGGCATCCAGGCAGCGCCAGCCGGCCAGGTCCTGACCCAGCCAGTTAAACAGCGTTTCGCGCACACGGTCCGGCGTGGGCCGCAGATCGGGGCGGGTCAGCACCGCCAGCTTGGTGCGGCGCCATTGGCCGCTGATGATACGGATCTCTCCGGCCGCAGATGCTGCGACGCGGGAGGCATTGCCGGCGTTGCCGCGCTTGCGGGCGGGCGCCGCGTCGGCAGCGGTCTCTGCAGCAGCGGCTGCTTTTTGCACCAGCGCGCGCAGCGCACTCTCGCTTTTGATGGCACTGCGTCCCATTATGGTTTTGCTCCCAACACCACGGTCACTTGCTTGTCGGGCTGCACCATGCGCGCCATGGCCTTGCGCACATCGTCCGCACTGAGCGCCTCGACGCGGTCGGTCCAGTGGTCCAGGTAGTCCAGCGGCAGGCCATTCCAGGCGATATTGGTCACATTGCCTAGCAGCTTGGCATTGCTGTCCACGCGCAGCGCAAAGCCGCCAATCAGGTTGTCCTTGGCATCGCGCAGCTCCTGCTCGGTGGGGCCCTTGGCAATGAACTGGCTCAGCACCTCACGTGTGACCTTGAGCGCCTCGGCGGCCTGGTCTGGCCGCGTCTGCAGACCGATCTGGAAGGCACCGGCATCCAGCCCCGGGTTGAACGTCGAATACACGCCATACACGAGGCCTCGCTTCTCGCGCACCTCCTCCATCAGGCGCGAGGCAAACCCGCCGCCGCCCAGAATATGGTTGCCCACCATGACCGCCAGAAAATCCGGATCGGCGCGGCGGATGCCGGGCTGGCCCAGCAGCACCTGGGCCTGGGCGGAGTCAAACGCGATTTTCACGTCATCGGCCTTGGCCAGCGGCTGCACTGCGGGCACCTCGGCCGGTGCAGCGCACTGCGCCTTGGGCGTGGCCGGCATCTGGGCCAGCAGGCGCTTGACCAGCGCATCGGCCTGGACCTTGTCCAACGCGCCCACCAGGGTCACCTTGGCGCGGCAGGCATCGACCGAGCGCGCCAGGTACTGCTGCATCACCGCCGGGCTGATCTGGGCCAGCGTGTCTTCGGTGGCGCGCAGCCCATAAGGATGGCTGCCAAACACGGCCTTGTTGAAGGCACGGCCGGCGACGACGGCGGGGCGGGTATTGCCCTCCTTGATCGCCGCATTCCAGCGCTCGCGCTCGCGTTGCCAGACAGCGTCGTCATAGCTGGGCTGGGCCATCTGGCGCGCCGCCAGGTCGGCAGCACGGTTCAGCAGGCTGCTGTCGGTCAGCGACCGCAGCGAAAAGGTCAGCGCATCGCTGCTGGCACCGGCGCCAAAGCTGGCACCCAGATCGGCCCAGGCCTCGCCGACAGCGTTTTCGTCCAGCGCAGGCGCACTGCCCTGGGCTTTGACACCCTTGGACGCCATCATGGCCGCAGCGCTGGCCAGGCCAGCCTGGTTCGCCGGATCGCGCCGGCTGCCGGCATCAAAGTTCAGCTGCACATCCACCATCGGGATGGTGGGGCTGTTGACCAGCCAGACCTGGGCGCCACTGTCCTGCGTCCAGTGTTCGATGGGCAGCAAGGCCCAGGCCGAATGGGAGGCCAGCAAGGCTGCCGCGCCGCCGACCAGTGTTTTGCAAAAAGAGGTTCGCATGGGTATCTCTGCTAGCCAGGGCCGCCTGCCATGGGCAGCAGGCCCTGAGAAAAACAATCGGTGGCGGGCGCCTCAAGCACGGCACCCGCCACCGGGTTCCGGTCAGTGCACCGCACCATCCTTGGTCGCCGCGCCGCTGCGCTTTTGGGCGGCCCGGTCCGCATCGGTCAGCGGCTGGGGCACCAGGGTCGCGACCGTCATCTGGTCATCGCCAAAATAGCGCGCTGCCACCGATTGCACCTGCGCAGCCGTCACCGTTTTCATCAGCGCCAGCAGCTTGTCATTGGCATCCAGCGGCAGGCCCAGCACCCAGTTGGAGCCCAGGTCATTGGCCTGGCCAAAGACCGAGTCGCGTTCATAGACGGTCGAGGCCTGCCACTGCGTGCGCACCCGCTCCAGTTCGGCCTCGCCCACGCCGTCCTTGGCCACGCGGGCCACTTCGGCACGCAAGGCCGTCTCTACCTCTTTGGCGGTCTTGCCCTGCGATGGCACACCGCCCAGCAAGAAGGTGGAAGGCCCCCGGTTGACCACGCTGGCACCGCTGAAGGTGGCATCGGCCACACGGTTGGCGCCCTGGGTCAGTTGGCGGTCCAGGCGCGCGCCGTCATAACCGCTGAGCACAGACCCGAGCATCAACAGCGCCATCGCATCCTTGTCGCTGTCCTTGGGCTCGACCAGGTTGCGCAGGTCAGGCACCTTGAAGCTCATCACCACATAGGCCTGCTCGGCAGGCGCCTTGTAGTCGAGACGGCGCTCGCCCTTTTGCAGCGGCTCGGGCCGGGGCTTGCGCTCGGGCAACGCACGGCTGGGAATGCTGCCATAGTATTTTTCAGCCAGCGCACGCACCTTCTCCACCTCGACATCGCCGGCGACGACGACGACGGCGTTCTCCGGCGCATACCAGGCTTTATGGAAAGCACGGGCATCATCGGGGTGCATGGAATCGAGGTCGCCCATCCAGCCAATCACCGGGCGGTGGTAGGGCGAGGCCTGCCAGGTCGCGGCATTGAGCTGCTCCATCAGGCTGGCACGCGGGTTGTCATCGGTGCGCATGCGGCGCTCTTCCTTGATGACCTCGATCTCTTTCTTGAACTCGCTGTCAGGCCACTGGTTGTTGGCAAAGCGGTCCGACTCCAGGCGCATAACGTCTTCGAGCTTGCCGGACGGGATCTGCTGGTAGTAGCCGGTGTAGTCGCGGTTGGTGAAGGCATTGTCCTGCCCGCCCAGCGCCGCGACCTTGCGCGAAAAGTCGCCGGGCGCCACCGTGGCCGTGCCCTTGAACATCATGTGCTCCAACGCATGAGCCAGGCCCGAGCGGCCATCGACCTCGTCCATCGAGCCCACACGCACCCAGACCATGTGCACGGCCGTCGGCGCGCGCTTGTCTGGCTGTACGATCAGGCCCATGCCGTTGGACAGGGTGAACTGCTGGGCACCGGCAGAATTGGAGGCAATGGCAGCGCTGGAGACCGGCGGCGCGGCCAGCGCTGAAGAAGCCCCAGCGCCCAGGGAGGCCATCAAGGCCAGCAAAATGGTGGAACGTTTCATAAAATAGGCTGATTCTACGTAGCGCACAATGTTCAGTTTTTTCAAGAAAAAATCTCCCGCTGCCGACGCAGCCCCCAGCCCTTCCGCCGCCGAGCCAGTGCCTGCGCCCGCTCCGCTGGCCGGCACCCCGGCGCCCGCACCCCAGGTGCCCAGTGCGCCGGTGGCCCCTGTCCCCCCTGTGGCGGCGGAGCCCGCCAAGACGGGCTGGCTGCGTGGCCTGGGCATGGGCGGCAAGGCCGCAGCCCCGGCACCCACAGCTGCAGAAACGGTAACAAAAACCCCATCTGCACAAGCCCCGCAGGCGCCGATAGCTCCTATCACTATAGCACCCGAGGTTCCCAGCAGCCGCGACAGCTGGATGGGCCGCCTGAAGAACGGGCTGCGCAAAACCGGCTCCAGCATTGCGACGGTTTTCACCGGCACCAAGATCGACGAACAGCTCTACGAAGAGCTGGAAGAGGCCCTGCTGATGGCCGATACCGGCGTCAAGGCGACCCAGCACCTGCTGGACGACCTCAGGCAGCGCGTCAAGGACAGCAAGACCACCGACCCGGCCGCCGTCAAGGAACTGCTGGCCAGCGCGCTGGCCGACCTGCTGGCACCGCTGGAAAAGCCGCTGGTCATCGGTGAGCACAGCCCCACGGTCATCATGGTGGCCGGTGTCAATGGCGCCGGCAAGACCACCTCGATCGGCAAACTGACCAAGCACCTGGCCGATGCGGGCCAGAGCGTGCTGCTGGCGGCGGCCGACACCTTCCGCGCTGCGGCGCGCGAGCAGCTCGGTGTCTGGGCCACCCGCAACACGGTCGAGATCATCAGCCAGGAAGGGGGCGACCCCGCTGCTGTCAGCTTTGATGCGGTGACCGCCGGCAAGGCCCGGGGCAAGGATGTCGTGCTGGTGGATACCGCCGGCCGCCTGCCCACCCAGTTGCACCTGATGGAAGAGCTCAAGAAGATCAAGCGCGTTGTCACCAAGGCCGATGGCAGCGCGCCGCACGAAGTGCTGCTGGTCATCGATGGCAACACCGGCCAGAACGCGCTCAACCAGGTGCGGGCCTTTGACGATGCCCTGCAGCTGACGGGCCTCATCGTCACCAAGCTCGATGGCACGGCCAAGGGCGGCGTGCTGGCGGCCATTGCGCAGGAGCGCCCCATCCCCGTGTACTTCATCGGCGTCGGCGAAAAGGTCGAAGACCTGGAGACCTTCAGCGCCAAGGAATTTGCGCAGGCCCTGCTGGCCTGATCGCCACACCGGCCCTCCCCCGTGCAGCCCCGCTCTGCCCAGCGGGGCTTTTTCTGGGCTGAGTCATTGTAGTTTCATGCAATCTTGTTATTTTTTGCACTTCCTGGTGAAGACATGCTTTCACCACATCGGCCTTGAAGGCAGGAGGTTTCATGAAAATAGCAAGCGTGCGGCAGCTGTGTGCCGCCGGGCTCTGGGCCATCAGCGGGTTGGCGCTGGCCCAGACGGTGGTGTTCAGCGAGAACTTTGATGCAGCGGGCGCCGATGCGCCTGCCGGCCTGGGCACAGCAGCGCCCGCCGGCTGGACGCTGCGGCTGGAGAATGCCGAGACAGTGGCCACCAGCGGCCGCTCGACCGCGGCCAAACTGCCCTGGCTGGGCTGGAAGTTCGTCACGCCCAGCTACTGGACCACCCAGGTCTCGGGCGGTGAGCGTGCCAAGTTGACCAAGGCCAGCGGCAAGATCGCCGTGGCCGAATCGGATGGCCTGCGGCCCACCAGCGGTCAGTACTTCAGCACCGTGATGGAGAGCCCCGGCATTGCGGTCCAGGGCGGCGGCAGCTACACGCTGGCCTTTCTCAACCATTTCCAGATGGGCTCGACGAAGAAGGAGAGCATCAGGGTCGAGGCGGTCTTTGATGACAGCAGCGTCCAGACCCTGTTGAATGAGACCAGCGCCTCGCGGCTGAACCAGGCCGAGAGCCTGGCCTTCAGCGTCCCGGCCGGCGCCAAGAGTGTCAGCCTGCGCTTCAGCTACCTGAACACCGACAACAATTGGTACTGGGGCCTCGATGATGTGGTGCTGACCCGCACCAGCAGCGAGCCGCCCAAGCCCTTTGATCCTGCCAAGCTGCCCAGCACGGCCACGGCACCGGCACTGACCGTCGGCCCCACGTTGCAAAACCCCGGCCCCAACCACATGGCCGTGATGCTCGAGACCAGCGAGTCCGCCCCCACCATCTGGTGGCGGCTGGCCGGCAGCACGGGGCCTTACACCTTGCTGCCCGCCAAGAACCCGGTCGGCGACTTTGCCGACAGCAGCATCTTCTTTGCCGACATCACCGGTCTGCAGTCCAACACACTCTATGAGTACGCGGTGGTGACCGGTACCAGCGCAGCACCCAAGCTGGCAGGCCCTTTCCAGTTCAAGACCTGGCCACGCGAAGGCGATGGCGTCGCCAGCGCCAAGTTCGCCGTGGTCTCGGACACCCAGGATGGCCTGGCCAACCGCCTCAAGAACATCACCCAGGGCATCATCAACAACGACTGCGCAGGCGTAGCCGCCCAATGCGCGCAGAACCTGGCCGGCTTCATGGTGCCGGGTGACCTGGTCGGATCGGGCGGCACACGCAGCAACTGGAAGGACCAGTTCTTCGGACCGCTGGCCGCCATCACCGCTTACGTGCCGCTGATTCCCGCGCCAGGCAACCACGAATATTTTGGTGGAGAACAAGCCAGCGCCGGCGCTGAAAAGAGCTGGGCCAAGACCTACCGCAAGTACTTCAACCGCATGCCTGCCAATGGCTCGGAGAAGCACCCGCTGCACTGGTACCAGCTGGATTACCTGGGCATGCGCATTGTCGGCAGCGACTTCAACCCCGCCTCGGCCATGCACAACACCGGGGGATGGAGCAGCTATGACAACGGCCGCGGGCTCTTCCGCGCCGACTACATGCAGGAGCACCTGAACTGGTTCACCGGCCTGATGGCCCAGACCCGAGTGGACAAGAAACCCTATATGGTGCTGCTCAACCACCACCCCTGCCTGAGCGAAAAATGGCGCCAGGGCGAGGTGATGGCCACCTGCGACTTCATTGCGCAGATGGAAGACTATGGCCGCACGACCGGGGCCATCACGGCCAACCTGAACGGCCATGTGCACTTCTATGAGCGCGGCAATTCGATGAACAGCCGCCATCTCTGGCTGAACGTGGCCTCTGGCAGTGGCGCGCTCGAAGGCGCCAAGCAAAGCGATGACAGCGATCTGGACGTCATCGCCAACACCAAACTCAGCTTTGGCAGCGCCACCCCGGCCCTGACCTGGAAGCGCTACGACCTGGGCGCCGCCACCACCAGCAGCACGCCGGACGACAGCATCGCCATCACCAGCCAGGCCTGGTCGCTCAAGCCGGAGCTGGTCCAGGCCAAGCTGGGCAAGGTCGATCCGGCCCGTCTGCAGCTGGCCTACCGCCCAGTGGCCGGGCCAGCGCTCTACGAAGCGCAGTGGCAGGTCTCCAAGGACCCGCAATTTGCCGCCGGCCAGCCGGTCTACGACGTCTGGGGCAATGACACCCGCAGCGAAAACTGGACCTACCTGAACGGCGTGCGCACCAATACGCAAAAGAATGCCGACATCACCACCCTGCCGCTGGGCCAGCTGCTGGCCAACCCCCAGCGCCTCTACCCGAATGTGGCGGCCAACACCGCGCGCGGCAAGCTGACGAGCGCCATCATTGCAGGCGGCAACAGCCTGCGTGACCGCTGGAGCTGCGGCTACAAGTGGGACGAAGACGGTGACAGCGGTGCCGAGCGCCAGGGCGGCCGCCAGTGCTATGCGCAGCTGCTGCAGGCCGGTGGCAGCAAGGGCTCGGCCTGGGACCCCTTCCAGGGCCAGCCAGCGCAGGTGCTGCAGCTGGGCCAGGATGAACGCTGGTACTGGCGGGTCCGCGTGCGCGATACCCATCTGAACTGGTCCGGCTGGAGCGCGACCGGCTCTTTCGAGCTGGGCAACCCCGCGCCTGAGCCCGAGCCTCCCGTGCAGGACCTGATCGACACCGGCCTGCCCAGCCCCGGCGGCAACCTGCCCGCAATGAACCTGAACATCCAGGCCGCCACCCGCTGCGACCAGTCCAACGCCAGCGTCAGCGCCGTGCCCGCCGGTCTGCTGCCCGCCGGCCTGCAAGCTGCTACCGGCCTGCTGTCCTTCACGCTCTCGGGCTGCGACCATGCAGGCTTCAGCGCCCAGGTCCGTCTGGAGCTGCCCGCCGGCCTGCCCGCCAACAGCCGGGTCATGAAGGTGCATACCGCGAGCAACGGCCAGCGGACGGTCAGCGAGATCACCGGCGCCAGCATTGCAGGGGGCGCCGTCCGCTACACCGTGACCGACGGTGGCCCGCTGGACGAAGACGGGGTGGTCAACGGCGCCATCGTCGATCCGGTGCTGGTCGCGGTGCCCGCCGACATCGTGGTGCCCCCGGTGCCGGCCGCCCAGCCGGTGCCCGCCAACCAGCCTCTGGCATTGCTGCTGGCATCACTGCTGTTGATCGCAATGGCTGTGGCCGCAAGGCGCCACCGCTGAACGAACCACCGGCCCCAGCACGTATCTGCCGGGGCCGGTGTTGCACAATAGCGCGGGCTGCCCGAGCAGCCTGCTCCCGAAGGAAACGCATCCATGCTGCAAGAAGACCGCTTCGTCCGCATCCAATCGCTGCTCGCCTCGATCGACCGGCTCAGCACCGAAAGACTCATTCAGGACATGCAGGTCTCGCGCGAAACGGTGCGCCAGGACTTGCTGGCGCTCGAGTCCATGGGCCTGGTGCGGCGCGTGCATGGCGGCGTTGCCCGCGTCACACAGGACGAGCCCCCGTTTGTGCAGCGCCAGGCGTTGCGCGTGGCAGAAAAGCGCGCGATTGCGAAGGCGGCAGTCAAGCGCCTGCAGCCGGGCCAGATGGTGTTTATCGATGCGGGCACCACCACCGCCATCCTCGCCGAAGAGCTCCGGCTGATCAGCCGGCTGGTCGTGGTCACCAACTCCATCACCGTCGCCCTGAAGCTGGCAGGCACCCAGGCCCCGTCAGACACAGCCCAGGGCATGCGCGTGGTGCTGCTGGGCGGCGATACCAACCCGGAAATTCCTTGTACCTATGGCCCGGTCACCCTCAACGAGATCCGCCGCTACCGCGCCGATGTCACCCTCATCTCGCCCGTGGGCATCAACGCGCACGATGGCGTGACCTTCGGCAATGAGCAGGAAGCCAGTCTGGCCACCGCGATGGCCGAGCAGTCTTCCTCGCTGCTCGTGCTGGCCGACTACAGCAAGATAGGGCTGCGCAGCCGCTACGCCGTAACCCGCCCTCCTGCCCAGCAGACGCTGGTCACCAATGTCCATGCGGCCAATGCGCCGGCCTTGGCAGCGCTGAGCGCGCAGGGGTTGGACGTGGTCACCGTTTAAGGCGCCACGGCAAGGCCTCGGTTCTGGCCCTCAGGCCTGCACCGGGGTTCCCACCTCGGCCGCCACCCAGGCTGCATAGGCGGGGCTGGCAGGGCCATCCCCCCACAGCCATTGCGGCAGTGCATAGGGATGCAAGGGCACCAGCAAGCGTTGCAGCGCCGGCAGGCTGCGGGACGTGGTCTTCCAGGTGATCCGCCATTCATCGCCCTGCTGCAACTGACCGTCCCACCAGTAGTGCGAATGGATTTTCTCGACCTGCGCGCAAGCGGCGAGCCGGGCATGGACCCCTTCCCGTGCCAACGCATGCGCAGCCGTTTCGCTGTCTACCGTGGTACTGGCCCAGGCCACCAGGTAGTTGCCGTCGGGGCGGGGGTTCATTGCCAACCTGTCCATTTTCAACTCCATGACTTTTATCACATATTAGCCGCTCTAGGGGTGCCATCCAGCGTGGTGGCGCGCGGCAATGCCAGCCGATTCTTCGGCCATTCCTTGGAACTTATCCACAACCTGGCCACTCCAACCGCCCTGAAAGCGCAAACGGGTGTCAGACAGCACCCCGCCCGCTGCGGCTGCCGCCGTAAAGAAACTTGAAGATGCTCAAAAACAGGAGCAACGCCTCCTTCACCGGCGCCGTTTTCAGCGTTGCTTAGCTGAAACTTAACCCCCCGCATAATGCACCGCAGCATGGGAACTCCCACAGCATCTAGGGACTCCTACCGGTGTTACTATGTATCGCATAGACGAAAGGACTTCTAGCGTGACAACTCATTCTGGAGCCGCCATCCCCTCTACCGCACTGGCTCCTGCAAACCCATGGTCGTTGGTACCACCCCTGGGCAATCTGGACGCGTACATCACTGCGGTCAACCGCATCCCCATGCTGACCCCCGAGGAAGAGCTGGGCTATGCGAAGAAACTCAAGGAAAACGGCGATGTCGAGGCCGCAGGCCGCCTGGTGCTCTCGCACCTGCGCCTGGTGGTATCCATTGCCCGCCAGTACATGGGCTACGGCTTGCCGCACGGCGATCTGATCCAGGAAGGCAATGTCGGCCTGATGAAGGCCGTCAAGCGCTTTGACCCCGATCAGGGCGTGCGCCTGGTCAGCTACGCGATGCACTGGATCAAGGCCGAGATCCACGAATACATCTTGAAGAACTGGCGCATGGTCAAGGTGGCCACCACCAAGAGCCAGCGCAAGCTGTTCTTCAATCTGCGCTCGATGAAGCAGGGCTTCAAGGCGGAAGCTGGCATGGAAGACGGCGCGATGCAGCGCGAGACGCTCTCCGAGAGCGAAATCGACGCGATGGCTGCGCATCTGAATGTCAAGCGCGAAGACGTGATCGAGATGGAAACCCGCTTGTCGGGCGGTGATGTGCTGCTCGACCCCAGCCCTTCCGATGACGGCGAGCAAGCCTACGGTCCCATCGCCTATCTGGCTGATGCATCGCATGAGCCGACCGCGATGATCGAATCGCGCCAGCGCGATTACCTGGCTACCGATGGTATCCAGGAGGCCCTGGCCACCTTGGACGAGCGCAGCCGCCACATTGTGGAAGAGCGCTGGCTCAAGGTGAACGACGATGGCTCGGGCGGCATGACCTTGCACGACTTGGCTGCGGTTTATGGTGTCAGCGCCGAGCGGATTCGCCAGATCGAATCGGCAGCCATGAAGAAAATGCGCAAGGCATTGGCAGAGTATGCCTAAATAGGCAAAGAATATCCCAAAGGATATATTGATATCCAGAGGGTATTAAATACAATAATTAACGCACAGACCTGTCGGTCTGTGCGTTTTTTTATGCTTGCATGCGACTTGGTGAATGTATAAAGTGCCTGCCGCCACGGTTCATGCGAAACTGGAACTCTTATGACATTTAAATTACCTCGCCGTCTGATGGTGGCCACCCTCGCCGCCCTATGGGCCAGCACCGGCGCGCTGGCAGCGGACAACTGGCCGAGCAAGCCCCTGCATCTGATCGTTGGCTTTCCAGCCGGGTCGTCGCCTGACCTGACTGCCCGCGCGCTGGCAGAGCCGCTGGAAAAAGCGCTGGGCCAACCGATCATCGTCGAGAACAAGGTCGGGGCCGGTGGCAATATCGCTGCCGAATATGTGGCGCGCGCCACCGACGGCTACACCTTCAGCGTGATGATCAACGGCAATATGACGATTGCCAAGCTGCTCAATCCGTCGATCCGCTATGACCCGCTGACCGATCTGCAGCCTGTAGGTCTGATTGGCGTGGCACCGCTGGTGCTGGTGGCGCCGGCCAAGGCGCCCGAGGGCAAGGCCTTCTTCGACGCCGCCACCCAGGCGGGCAGCAGCTGGAGCTATGGCTCGCCCGGCGTAGGCACCATTGGCCACCTGGGCATGGAGCTGCTCAAAAGCCGCGCGAAGATCAAGCCCGAGCACATCCCCTACCCTGGCTACCCCCAGGTGTTCAATGGCATCCAGGGCGGCGACCTGCAGCTGTCGATGCTGCCCCCGGCGCTGGCGATGAACCAGATCCAGGCCGGCAAGCTGCGCGGCATTGGCGTGACCTCTGCCGCGCGCAGCCCGCTGGCCCCCGGCCTGCCCAGCCTCAAGGAGCTGGGCATTGGCAACTACGACATGGAAATCTGGAACGCCGTGGCAGCGCCCAAGGCCATGCCCAAGGCCCATGTCGACAAGTTGGCCGCTGCCGTGGGCGAGATCGTGCGCAGCCCCGACATGCGCCAGAAGCTGGCGCTGCAGGGCTGGCAGGCGGTCGGCAGCTCCCCCGAAGGCCTGAAGAACCGCATTGATGCCGATGTGAAGGCGCTGGGCGCCATCATCAAAGAGCAGAACATCCGCGCGCAATGACGGCCGCCCAAGTCTTCTCCGATCTCAGCGCCTGGCAGGTGATGGCCTGGGGCCTCGTGTTCTTCAGCGCGCTGTACCTGATCGGAGGACTGGGCATGACGGCGCTCACCCGCTTTCTGCAAAAGCGTGGCATTGGTCGGGTGCTCGATACCCGGCCGCTCAAGCCCGACCAGCTGCGGCGCGAATGGCGCCAATCCTTTCATTCCATCCTGGTGTTTGGCCTGGGCATGGTCGTGCCCTGGGGCTTTGTACAGCTGGGCTGGGCGCATTTCGCCATCGCCCCCAGCGGCTGGCAGATCGCCATCGAGATCTGGGTGCTGCTGATCTGGAACGATGTGCACTTCTGGATCAACCACCGCCTGCTGCATACGCGCTGGTTCAAGCGCTTCCACGGCGACCACCACCGCTCGGTCGTGGTCACGCCGTGGTCGACCTACAGCTTCCACCCGATCGAGGCGATGATGCTGGGCAATGTGATCCTGCTGCCGATGGTGCTGCATGACTTTGCCTTCTGGTCCCTCGCTTCGGTGCCGGTGTTCAGCATCTTCCTCAACGCCGTGGGCCATGCCAATTACGACTTCTTCCCACATGTGGGGCCCCGCCACCCGCTCGCTGCCAGCCGCCGGCACCACCTGCACCATGCCCGGCCTGCCGGCAACTATGGCTTTGCGCTGGCCTTCATGGACCGGCTGATGCGCAGCGAAGCCAACCCGCTGCCGCCACGCCCGGCCCCAGGCCGTCCTGCTGCTTGAACCGGTCCGCATGACCCGCGACGACAGCCTGCCCCAGCCCGCCACCGCCTCCCGCAAGCTGCCCCGGCTGCGCCATTGGCGTGACTGGCAATCGCTGCTCTACATGCTGGCGCTGCCACTGATCGCCGCCTGGCAATGGCAGCATGGCCTGGTCTGGTGGCTCTATTTGGTCGAGCTGTTTCTGACTCTGGGCATCGGCGTCATCCACCATAACCACACGCATCTGCGCATGTGGACCGGGCAACACAGCCGCTGGCCCAACCGTGCCACCGACTATGCGCTGACCCTGCTGCAAGGCCATCCCACCTTCGTATTCTGGCCCGCACATGTGGCCAACCACCACCGCTACAAACATGGCGAGCAGGACATCGCCCGCACCTACCGCTTTGGGGGCGACACCAACCACCTCTGGGGTTATCTGGTCCATCCGCTGCAGGCGGCCTGGGTGCTGTACCCGCTGTTCATCCGCTGGCTCCGTGGCCTGCGCCAACGGCATCCGGGCGCATTTCGCTACTGCATGGGCCAGTACGCGCTGTGGCTGGGCAGCTGGGCGGCTCTGCTGGCGCTGGATTGGAAAAAGGCGCTGCTCTTCGTCATCGTGCCGCAGCTCCATGGCCTGCACTGGCTGCTGGCCACCAACTACCTGCAACATGCCCATGCCGATGGCCGCAAGCCCCCCAAGCCGGAAAACGATACCGGCAGTGGCATGCTGAACTACGCACGCAATTTTGAGGGCATGGTCAACCCGTTGCTCTTTAATATTGGCCTGCACACCGCCCACCATGAATGCCCGCATGCACACTGGTCGGCGTTGACCCGCCTGCATGCCGATGAATACCGTCACCGGGTCCACCCGGTGCTCAATGAGGCAGGCCTGTTGCCGTATATGGCGCGGGTCTTTGTAGGAGGGTTGGTGCGCCGATCGGCCCGCAGCCGGTCGCTGATGCCGCCTATGGAGAAAAAGTAGTCATCTATGCCAGTCGCATACTCGCAGGTCTATATCGAATCCGCCGGTCACTTCATGCCCGGTGCCCCCGTCGCCAATGACGGCATGGATGCCTATGTGGCTCCGCTCAACCGGCTGTCCGAACGCATCAAGCGCCGCATCCTCGCGGAAAACGGCATCCAGCAGCGCCACTATGCGATTGCGCCCGATGGCAGCACCACCTACAGCAATGCGCAAATGGCCAAGGGCGCTATTGAAGCAGCATTGGCGCAGGCCGCAAGGCCGCTGGCAGACATCGGCTTTCTGGCCAGCGGTTCATCGGGTGGCGATGCGCTGATGCCCGGCTTTGCCAGCATGATCCAGGGCGAGATGGCCGCCCCGCCGATGGAGCTGCTCAGCGTGCATGGCGTCTGCGCGGCCAGCGTCGGCGCGCTGCAAAGTGCGGCGCTGGCGGTGGAGCATGGCACGCATGGCCATGCGCTGGCGGTGGTCAGCGAGATGCCATCCCGGCTCTTCAAGCGTTCGCGCTACGCGGGCCAGGACTACAACACCGATTTTGATGCGCACTTTTTGCGCTGGATGCTGAGCGATGGCGCCGGCGCCGTACTGTTGGGCCAGGGCGCCGCGCTGCCCCAGCGCCCCGACCTGCGCCTGAAGCTGCGCTGGACACACCAGCGCAGCTTTGCCGGCGACTACCCCGTGTGCATGCAACTGGGTCTGACGCATGACCGCCAGCGCAGCCACCTGGATTTCCCCTCCTGGGCCGACGCCGAGGCCGCGGGCGCGCTGTCGCTGCGCCAGGACATCCGCCTGCTGCCCCACCTCTTCGATGTCTGCATCCACGAGTACGCGCGCATCGCCCACCAGGGCTGGCTGCCCGAGCGCGGCATCGACCACTTTCTGTGCCATTACTCGTCGGAGAAATTCATCCCCGTCGTCGATGAGCTGCTGAACAAGGCCCAGCTGTCCATCCCGCGCGAGCGCTGGTGGAGCAACCTGGCCTGGCGCGGCAACACCGGTGCGGCCTCCATTTTTGTGATGATCGCCGAGTACCTGCAGACCCAGCATGCGCGCCTGAAACCCGGCGACACGATGCTCTGCTTTGTGCCCGAATCCGGCCGCTTTACCGCTGGCTATATGCTGCTGGAGGTGGAGAACCACACGCCCGCCAGCCCGGCAGCAGCCCGTGCGAGCACGCCTGCCCAGCGGGCCACCCCCGCCGCCGCCGCTGCACAAAGCGCGCTGATCGCCCCACCCCATGACCCTGCCGCCGCCCCGGCAGGCCTGGCACCCTTGCTGACCGAGCTGGCCAGCATCTGGCATGACTACCGCTCCCAGGTCTGGCGCACGCCGCTGGTGCACCGCGTCCACAGCGGCCAGATCCAGCCGGCCGACTATGTGCGCTGGATGAGCCAGTGGGTACCCCAGGTGCGCGAAGGCAGCCTGTGGATGCGCGAAGGCGCGGCCTCGCTCACAGGCGCCTATGCCGAGCTGGCCGCGCTGATGGGCGTGCATGCCAGCGAGGAGCAGAACGACTTCAAGATCCTGCACCAGGACTACCTCAACGCCGGCGGCACGCAAACCGACATCCAGCAGCTGCGCCGCAACCCCGGCGGCGAGGCGCTCAACAGCTACCTGCACAGCCTGGCGGCCACCCCCAACCCGATTGGGCTCCTGGGTGCCATCTACATCATCGAAGGCACGGGCCAGCGCATCGTTCCCAGCCTGCTGCCGCTGCTGCGCCAGCACCTGGCACTGGGACCGGACTGCTTCCGTTTTCTGGAATACCACGGCGCCAATGACGAAGACCACCTGGAGCGTTGGCTGATGGCCGTGCAGATGGCCATGGCGCTGGACGAGACCGGCACTGCCGCTGCGGCGATTGCCGCCACCGCACGCCATACCGCGGCGCTCTACCTGATGCAGTTCCGGCACATTCTGGATGCCACGGCCACGGAGCCCGCACGATGACCGACTTCCGCGACATTCCCCACGACGAGCGCGATCCCAACCCCTGGCTGGCGCTCTACCTGGACGATAGCACGCCGCTGCCCGACCATGTCAAGGCAGCCTGGCTCAAGGATTCGAGCAGCCGCTCACGCCAGTTTCTGCTGCCCTTCATCCGGCCGATTGCACGGCTGAGCATCATCCTGATCCAGATCCTGAAGGTGCTGCTGCCCAAGCGCTGGGCGCATTCCAAGCTGCTGCACCGCACCCTGGCCTTCAGCATGAACCGCTTTGTCTCGCCCGAGGCGAACTGGCTCATCATGCGCCACTTCCATCTGGGCTCGCAGATCCTGAGCTTTATCGGCGCCAATGCCCCCACGCCCGTGCCCACACAGCCACTGGCACCGATGGAGATCGACGACATCAAGGACGAGCTGTTCCTCAAGCACGACCTGAACCTGTTCAACTTTGTCATCCGGCTCAACACCAGCTTGCGCACCCATGGCCAGCACATGGGCCCCGTCGCCGAGCCCAACTTTGGCATGCTCTGCGATCCGCCGCTGGAGCTGGCGGCGATGCCGCAGGGGCGGCTGAACATTCTGGATCTGCAAAGCGCCATCGAGGTCTACACGCCGGTCTACCAGCTGCTGCTGACCGACAACGATTTCTGGCGCGCCAGCAATTCGCTGCAGCTCGACGAGACCGTCGCCATCTATGCGGCCAAGATCCTGTCCTCGCCCGAGCATTTGGTGATGCTCAACAACAAGCACCCGCTCGTGCCACTGTCCACCCTGCGCGCCGGCCACCGCCTGGTGCTGCATGGCCTGTCCACCGAGATGCTGCACTGCCTGCTGATGCGCATGGCCACCGGTGAGACCCCGCTGCCCAGCCGCGAAATCGCCAAGACCCGGCAGGCCGCCGGCCGCTCCCCCCAACCCAGCTGAGCCACCGTCCACCACCTTCCGATGCAGACGTCGCCCCCCGAACACCCTATCCCCGCACGCTGGAGCCCTTGCGGCGCCGGCCATGTCGCCGTCTATGGCACCTTGCGCGCCGGCGGCGTCAACGACATCACCCGCCTGGCCGACCAGCTCGCCTGCGTGGGCCGCACCCTGCTGACCGGCACCTTGTATGACCTGGGCTGGTACCCCGGTTTGCAACTGCAGGGCAGCGGCCTGGTGCTGGCCGAGGTCTACCCGTTGAGCGATGCGCTGGAGCAGGCGATGGACCGCATCGAAGGCATCTGGCCTGTCGATATTGGCGAATACACCAAGCGCGTGCTGACCCTGGATGTGGAGCTGGTCAGCGGCGGCCAGCAGCCGCTGGAGGTGCTGGTGTACGAGGCCCTGCCCCCCGCCCTGCACGGACGCACGCAGATCACCGCGCAGGACTGGCTGGAATGGATTGCGCAGCAGGGCCGCGAGCACCCCGATACGGCATTCAGCTTGAACACGCCCCCGGGCTAAGCTGCAAACGCCCAAGCCAGGGGCTCAGCCCAGCAGCAGACCCTGCTTTTCGATAAAAGCGACCACCTCGTCCAGACCATCCAGCGTCTTCAGGTTGGTCATCACAAAGGGCTTGGTGCCCTTGGGGCCGCTGCGCATGCGCTCGGTGTCGCTGCGCATGACATCCAGATTGGCACCCACATAGGGCGCCAGATCGGTCTTGTTGATCACAAACAGATCGCTTTTGGTGATGCCGGGGCCGCCCTTGCGCGGGATCTTCTCGCCGGCCGCCACATCGATCACATAGATCGTCAGGTCCGACAGCTCGGGGCTGAAGGTCGCAGCCAGGTTGTCCCCGCCCGATTCAATAAAGACGATGTCGGCATCGGGAAACTGGCCCAGCATGCGGTCAATCGCCTCAAGGTTGATCGACGCATCCTCGCGGATCGCCGTGTGCGGGCAGCCGCCCGTCTCCACCCCCATGATGCGCTCGGCCGGCAGCGCGCCGCTGACGGTCAGCAGGCGCTGGTCTTCCTTGGTGTAGATGTCATTGGTGATGGCGATCAGGTCCCATTTGTCGCGCATGGCCTTGCACAGCATCTCGAGGATGGTGGTCTTGCCCGAGCCCACGGGCCCGCCGATGCCGACGCGCAGCGGGGGCAGCTTTTTGCTGCGGTGGGGAATGTGGTGCAGTGCAGTGCTCATGATCGAAAAAGCCGTGAGTATTGGTGTTCATGCCGGGCCGAGAGAATGGCCAGCATCGGAGAAAAAGCCTGGCGCTGGTCATCGCCCAGCGCCAGCGCATAGTCGGCCGCGCCCGGTATCGCCTGCGCCAGCCGCGCCAGAATGCGCTGGCCGGCACTCTGCCCCAGCGGTACCGATTTGATGGCCGCCTGCACCATGTTCTCGGCCCAGCCAAAGGCATAGGCCAGCAGCGCATCGCGCGCGCCTGCGCCCGCCAGGTGCGCGGCCAACGCAAAGGCCAGCGGGTAGCTCGCATCCTCGGCCGCCAGCCAGTGCACCAGCGCCAAGGCCTGGGCATCATCGGTATAGCGGTTCTGCAGCCAGGCCACCAGCGAGCGGCCCATCTGCTCGGTCTGCAGGCGCAGCTCACTGCTCTCGCGCGTCTGCAGCACCCAGGCATTGAGCGCAACAATGCGCGCGCGCTCATCGCGCTGCCAGGCCTGCATCGCCTGTGCCAGCACCGCCATATCGCCCCGTGCCTGGCTCAGCTGCAGTTGCTGGTCAATCCAGTCTGCGGCCTGCGCCTCGTTGCCTACCAGCGCCGCATTCACGCCCGCCTCCAGCCCTTCGGAATACGAGAATCCTCCTATCGGCAAAGCCGGCGAGGCCAGCCACATCAGCTGCAAAAAACTGGCGGGCGAGAGGCTGAGGGGCTGCATGCTCATCCGTGGTGGTGCGGATGGGCATGGCCATGCCCGTGGTCATGGGGGTGGTCATGGCTGTGCCCGTGGCCATGCCCATGGTGGCTGTGGCCATCGTTGGTGACATGCCCGCCATAGGCGCCGCCTTCGGGCTCAAAGGGCATGTTTGCCTCAACGACGGTCATGTGCATGCTGCGCAGCATGTCGGCCAGCACATGGTCGGGTTCGATCTTGAGGTGGTCGGGCTGCAGCTCGATCGGCACATGGCGGTTGCCCAGGTGGTAGGCGGCACGCATCAGGTCAAACGCCGAGCCATGCTGCGCGCAGGCGCTGATGTGCAGCACTTTTTGCGGCGCGGCCTGCACGAGGACCACCGAGCCGTCTTCGGCCACCAGCACATCACCACCGCGCACGGCCTGGCCGCGTGGCAGAAAAATCGCCAGCGCGCGGCCGCTGCTGTCGGTGGCCGAGAAGCGCGATTTCTGGCGCACATCCCAGTCCAGTTCGACAAAGCTCGCGCGCTTGCGCAGGGCCGGTGCCAGGCCTTGGCCGCCGGGCAGACATTTGGAGACCTGCAGCATCGCTTGCGCCGTCATGACAGTTCCAGGCGCATGAAGCAGCTGTTCGGATCGGGCTGGTAGCTGCCAAACGGTGCGCAGTGGGCAAAGCCATTGCGCGCGTAGAAGCGGCGCGCCGGCGCAAAAAAGGCCTCGGTACCCGTCTCCAGGCTGATGCGTGCAGCCCCCATCGCCCGGGCTTGGGCCAGTACATGGTCCAGCACCTGCTGGGCTGCGCCCGAGCCGCGCTGCTCGGCGCCCACCCGCATCGATTTGAGCTCCAGATGGCCGGCATCCAGGGTCTTGAGCGCGCAGGTGGCGACCAGCGCCTGGGGCTCTTGCCCGGCCGTCCAGGCGGTCCAGAGGTACATGCCGGGCGCACGCAGCTGCTCCGGGTCCAGCGCATGCACGCTCTCGGGCGGCGAGATACGGCGCATATCGCTCAGGTGCTCTTCCAAAAACGCCAGCACGCGCGGGTCGGTCACCGGGTCGCGCTTGAAAATCAATGGGCTTGCCATGGGTCTCTACCGCTTCAAAACAGAAAATAACGCTGGGCCATCGGCAGGCTGCTGGCCGGCTCGCAGGTCAGCAGCTGGCCATCGGCGCGCACCGCATAGGTCTGGGCATCCACCTCCATGTGCGGCGCCAGGTCGTTGTGCACCATGTGCTGCTTTTGCAGGCCGCGAATGCCCTTGACGGGAGACAAGGTCTTGGCCAGCCCAAAGCGCTGGCCAATGCCGGCGGCCAGGCCGGCTTGCGAGACGAAGGTCAGCGAGGTCCTGGCCATCGCCCCGCCAAAGGCGCCAAACATCGGGCGGTAGTGCACAGGCTGCGGCGTCGGGATCGAGGCATTGGGGTCACCCATGGCCGCCATGGCAATAAAGCCGCCCTTGAGAATGCAACTGGGCTTGACGCCAAAGAAGGCCGGCTTCCAGATCACGATATCGGCCCACTTGCCTACTTCCAGGCTGCCCACCTCATGGCTGATGCCATGGGCAATGGCCGGGTTGATGGTGTACTTGGCGATGTAGCGCTTGATGCGAAAGTTGTCATGCCGGTCGCTGTCGCCCGGCAGCGCGCCGCGCTGCAGCTTCATCTTGTGCGCCGTCTGCCAGGTGCGCAAAATGACCTCGCCCACCCGGCCCATGGCCTGGCTGTCGGAGCTGAACATGCTGATCGCGCCGATGTCGTGCAGGATGTCCTCGGCCGCAATGGTTTCCTTGCGGATGCGGCTCTCGGCAAAGGCCAGGTCCTCGGCAATGCCGGCATCCAGATGGTGGCAGACCATCAGCATGTCCACATGCTCGTCCAAGGTGTTGATCGTGTAGGGCCGCGTCGGATTGGTGGAGCTGGGCAGCACATTGCTCTCGCCCACCACCTTCAAAATGTCCGGCGCATGGCCGCCGCCCGCGCCTTCGGTGTGGAAGGTGTGGATGGTGCGGCCCTTGAACGCGGCCACCGTGTCTTCGACAAAGCCGCTCTCGTTGAGCGTATCGGTATGGATCGCCACCTGGGTGTCGGTCAGCTCGGCCACATCCAGGCAGTTGTCGATCGCGGCGGGCGTGCTGCCCCAGTCCTCGTGCAGTTTGAGGCCAATCGCGCCGGCGCTGATCTGCTCATGCAGTGCCAGCGGCAGGCTGGCATTGCCCTTGCCTAGAAAACCCAGGTTCATCGGAAAGGCATCGGCCGCCTGCAGCATGCGCTCCATGTTCCAGGCGCCGGGCGTGCAGGTCGTCGCAAAGGTGCCGGTGGCCGGGCCGGTGCCACCGCCAATCATCGTGGTCACCCCGCTGGTCAGCGCCTCCTCGATCTGCTGGGGCGCGATGAAGTGGATGTGCGTGTCGATGCCGCCAGCGGTGACAACCATGCCTTCGCAGCTGATGATCTCGGTGCCCGGGCCGATGATGATGTCCACCCCCGGTTGCGTGTCCGGGTTGCCCGCCTTGCCAATCGCGTCAATGCGGCCGCCCTTGAGTCCAATGTCCGCCTTGACGATGCCCCAGTGGTCAAGGATCAGCGCATTGGTCAGCACCGTGTCCATCGCGCCCTGCGCACTGCTGCGCTGGCTTTGCGCCATGCCGTCCCGGATGGTCTTGCCACCGCCAAACTTCACCTCTTCACCATAGCCGCCTGCGCGCAGGGTGAAGTCCTGCTCCACCTGCACGATCAGCGCGGTATCGGCCAGGCGCAGGCGGTCACCCACCGTAGGCCCATAGGTTTCTGCGTATGCACGTCTGTCCATCGTTGCCATCAGAACCATCCTGTCTTAGAGCGCAGGCTCGCAGGCTGCGTGCTGCGCATCATTCCAGCGCCCCTTGCACCAGGCCGCGAAAGCCGTAGATCTGCCGGTCACCACCGATGTCCACCAGCTCCACCGTGCGCTGCTGGCCGGGCTCAAAGCGCACGGCCATGCCGCTGGCAATATGCAGGCGCATGCCGTGGGCCGCCTGGCGGTCAAACACCAGGCCGGCATTGGTCTCGGCAAAGTGGTAGTGCGAGCCGACCTGGATGGGCCGGTCGCTGGCGTTGTGCACCACCAGGCTGGTGGTGCGGCGCCCCGGGTTCAGCGTATGTTCGCCGGCGTCCAGCAGCAGTTCACCTGGGATCATCGTGCGGCTCCTCGTCAGGCCAGGCGGGTCAGCATGGCTGCGCCCAGGACGGCGGTGGCGCCGCCCGCCAGCCTGGCCAGCCAGCGGTGGCGCTGCATGAAGACCTGGCCCAGCACCATGCCGGCAACATGCAGCAGAGCCGAGCCCAGCGCCATGCCCGCCAGCGCGCCGGCAGATGCCAGTGCAGAATCGGCCGCCAGCTCAAAGCCGTGGGCCGCACCATGGAAAAACGCAAACACCCCGGCCAGCGCAGCGGCCAGCACCCAGGGCATCTGCTTTTGCACGGCCACCAGCAGGCCCAGCACCAGCACCGATGCGGCAATCATCGGCTCCACGCCGGGCACCCACAGGCCCGCAAAACCTGCCAGTGCGCCGGCCACCAGCAGGGCCACAAAGGCAGCCGGTGCACGCCAGGCGGGCGTTACGGTCAGCGCACTCCAGGCACCCACGGCCAGCATGGCCGCCATGTGGTCGGCACCGGTAAAGGGGTGGGCAAAGGCATGGCCAAAGCTGCTCAAAAAGCCATGGTGGCCGCCGCCATCGCTGCCCACATGGGCGAGTGCAGACAGGGGCAAGGCGGCAGCGGCAAGCGCCACACTGGCAGAGAGTTTCTTGAAGTTCATGGTGCTATCTTGCGCAGGGGAAAGAAGGAGTTCAGACAATGGGCTCGTGCACGGTGACGAGCTTGGTGCCATCGGGGAAGGTGGCCTCGATCTGGATATCGGCAATCATCTCGGGGATGCCCTCCATCACATCGGCGCGGGTCAGCACCGTGCGGCCGGCGCTCATCAGCTGGGCAACGGTTTGGCCATCGCGCGCACCTTCCATTACGAAGGCGCTGATCAGGGCCACTGCCTCGGGGTAGTTCAGCTTGAGCCCCCGGGCCAGGCGCCGCTCGGCCAGCAAGGCGGCGGTAAAGATCAGCAGCTTGTCTTTTTCGCGAGGTGTCAGTTCCATACGGACTGCAAAGCAAGGCACATGCCAAGGGCCGCAGCGGCAGCGCATGCACGCTTTCCGTGCTGCATCGCCAAACCTCTGCACCACAAGCATGCAAGCCTGGCGCAGATGCACCAATTCAGCGCAGCCCGCACCCCAGCGCAGTGCAGTTCCTGGCACGTGGCTTGCAAAAGCCCAGGCATGTCCTGCGCACCCTTCTCGCCTCCGATCCCGGCCCCTGGGCTATGCTGCCCAGCGGCGACTCCGCACCAGCGCCAGCGATGAGCTGGCATGCCCAATTGGCGCTGCAGTACCACCCGCACGCCGGCAAGACCTCGGTGCATTTCAGCCACGATGGCCCGCTGCGCATCCTCAAAAGCCTCTACCCCGAAGGCCCGGGCATTTGCCACAACGTGCTGGTGCACCCGCCCGGTGGTCTGGTGGGCGGTGATGTGCTGGATATCTCGGTGGAGGTAGCGGCAGGCGCGCATGCGCTGGTGACCACACCGGGGGCGACGCGCTTTTACAAGAGCAATGGCCAGCCAGCCTTGCAGCGCACCCGCCTGCGGCTGCAGGCCGGCGCCCGGCTGGAATGGCTGCCGCTGGAGGCCATTGCCTACAACGCCTGCGATGCAGCCAATGAGCTGCAGATGGAGCTGGCACCCGGCGCAGAGCTGCTGAGCTGGGACATCACCGCGCTGGGCCTGCCGCTGGCGGGCCAGCCCTTTGTGCAGGGGGTGTTCTCCCAGCACATCGCCTGGCCGGGGCATTTTCTGGAGCGTGGCCGCATCCGGGCCGATGATGGGCTGCTGCTCAACGGCCAGCTCGGTCTGGCCGGCCAGCGCTGCATGGGCAGCCTGGTCTACGCCAGCGGCTCGCCGATCGCCCGCGCCCAGCGCGAAGCGCTGCTGGAGAGCACCCAGCTGCTGCTGGAGGCCGCGCCTGCAGAGGTGATGGCAGGCGTGACCGCGCCGAACGAGCACATGCTGGTGCTGCGCGGCCTGGCGCCGGTGGTGGAGCCGGCGATGCAGTTGTGGAAGACGGTCTGGGGCCACTGGCGCAGCAGCCTCTGGGGCCTGCCGGCGCAGCGGCCGCGCATCTGGTCGATGTAAGAAGCTGTTCTAAGGGGCTGCCTGCCCCATTCGCCTGCGCGATTGCGCGCTCAGGCGCCGTCGATCAGCTGCTCGATGTCTTTGGCCAGGGTATCGACCGGCGTGCCGTAGCGGCTGTACAGGCGCAGGCGGCCTTCCGGGTCGAAGATGTAGTCGCCCGCGGTGTGGTCCATTGTGTAGCTGTCCGGGGTCTGGCCCTCGACCCGCTTGTAGTAGACCTTGAAGTCCTTGGCCATCTTGGCCGTCTCCTCGTCGCTGCCGCGCAGCGCCAGAAAGCTGGGGTCGAAGTTGGCCAGGTAGGCCTGCAGGATCTCGGGCGTATCGCGGGCAGGATCGACCGAGGCAAAGATCACCTGCAGTTTGTCGCCCTTGGCGCCGAGCTTTTGCTTGACGGCGGCCAGGTCACCCAAGGTGGTCGGGCAGACATCGGGGCACTGGGTAAAGCCAAAGAACACCAGCACGACCTTGCCCTTGAAGTCCGCCATGCTGCGGCGCTGGCCATGCTGGTCGGGCATCGAGAAATCCTGGCCATACTCTTTGCTGCCCGTCAGGTCGATGGCGTTGAAATCGGCCTTGGATTTGCAGGCGGTCAGAAAACCGGCAGTCGAGGCCAGCATGGCCGAGCCCGCCAGCCAGCGAAGGGCATTGCGCTTGTTCATTGCAGATTTACCAGCTCACATAGTGGTCCACCAGCAGCGCCACGAACAGCAGGCTGAGGTAGACCAGTGAAAAACGGAAAGTCTTGCGTGCCAGCGCATCGGAGTAATTGCGCCACAGTGCAAAGGCATAGCCAAAGAACCCGGCACCGAGCACAACGGCCGCCACCAAGTAGATCCAGGAGCTCATCTGGATGATGAAGGGCAGCAGGCCGGCGGCAAACAAGACCACGGTGTAGAGCAAGACCTGCACGCGGGTGTAATAGTTCCCATGGGTGACCGGCAGCATCGGCAGGCCGGACTTGCGGTAGTCCTCCACCCGGTACAGCGCCAGCGCCCAGAAGTGCGGAGGCGTCCACAGGAAGATGATCAGGAACAGCAGCAACGCCTGGGGCGAGACATCGCCGGTCATCGCAGCCCAGCCCAGCACCGGCGGCATGGCGCCCGATGCGCCGCCGATCACGATGTTCTGCGGCGTCAGCGGCTTGAGGATCACGGTGTAGATGATGGCGTAACCGACGAAGGTGGCAAAGGTCAGCCACATCGTGATGGCATTGATCCAGACGATCAGGATGGCCGAGCCGGCAATGCACAGCGCTGCAGAAAACATCAGGGTCTGCAGGTTGGACAGCTCACCGCGCGCCGTCGGGCGCCAGGCGGTGCGCTTCATGCGCGCATCGATGCTCTGCTCCACCAGGCAGTTGAAGGCGGCGGCGGCCCCCGCCACCAGCCAGATGCCCGCGCAAGCAACGGCCATGCGCAGCAGCTCGGCGCCGGTGGGCACACCGGGCACGGCCAGCACCATGCCGATCAGTGCGCAAAACACAATCAGCTGCACCACCTTGGGTTTGGTCAAGGCATAGAACTGCGCAAAGCGGTTCGGCATTGGCGTTGCGGCAAGTTCGGTCATCGGGGCACTCAGTCTTTGTTCCATACAGCGTCATCAGCTCGCAGCACTGCGGGCAGGTTCAGCGCCCGCAGTACACCAGATCCAGGTCAGCACCACCATGATGGCGGCAGCGCCCCCGGTGTGCAGAACGGCCGCCAGCATCGGCCAGTCCAGCACCACATTCGACAGTCCCGTGGCAAATTGCAGCAGCGTCAGGCCGATCAGCCAGCGGCGCTGCTGCCGCAGCAGCGGCACCGTGTGCAGCATCCAGCCCAGCCACAACAAGGCGGCAATCACCAGGTAGGCAAACAGCCGGTGCATGTAGTGGATGGCCACCAGCGCTTCGTAGCTGATGTGCGACCCGTCGGCCAGAAAGCCGAGCGGGCGCCAGATCTGGAACCCGTCGAAGTTCATTGCCGGCCACCAGGCGCCATTGCACATGGGAAAGCTGGTGCAGGCCAGCACCGCATAGTTGGTACTGACCCAGCCACCCAGGGTCACCTGCGCAAACACCAGCAGCGCCGTGACCGCCACCAAGCCGCGCAACAGGCGCGGCACTGGGACTAACCCTAGATTATCGGCAAATTGCGTGTGGCGCGTTGCCTGCACGGTTAATAGCATCAAGAGCACGGTGCCACCCAGCAGGTGCAGGGTGACGATGGCGGGGAACAGCTTCATCGTCACGGTGAGCGCGCCAAAGGCCCCCTGGATCAGCACCCAGACCAGCGTGGCGGTCGGCCACCAGGGGCTGATCGGCTGGGATCCACCGCGTTTGCGCTGCAGCCAGGCACTGGCGGTCAGCACAATGATCAGGCCGCCCACGGCGGTGGCCAGGTAGCGGTGGATCATCTCCACCCAGGCCTTGCCATGGGTGACCGGGCCGGTCGGCATGGCCGCTTGCGCGGCCGATATCTCGGCATGCGCGCCAATCGGGCTGGCATTGCCGTAGCAGCCCGGCCAGTCCGGGCAGCCCAGGCCGGAATCGGTCAGCCGCGTAAAGGCGCCAAACATCACCAGGTCGAAGGACAGAAACAGGGTCAGAACGGCGAGCACCTGCAGGCGCTTGAGCGGTGTGGCACCCCGGTGGCGCCACCAGATCCAGACGATGGGGCCCAGCGCAATGATGGCCCCGGTGAGCAACACACGCGCCAGCGGCGCGAAATCATACAAATCCTGCGAAGTCATGCTAGCTATCCACTACCGCCCTTCCTGGTCCCAACTCGACGACGCGCGCAACAAACGCTCCAGATCCTTGCGCGCCTTGGCCGCATCGGAGCGGCTGAGCTGGGCGGGGAAACGCATCATCCAGTGGCCCAGCGGGTCCACCACATACAAATGTTCGCCCAGCTGCTGGCCGGCCGCCGGCTGCAGCCACTGGGCCACCAGGGCCTGAGGCACCCTCAGCACGGTGGCCTGGTCCAGCGCGGCGCGCAGGGCCTGCGGCGGCTCGCCGTCATCGGTCACCAGCCAGACCCAGTCCAGCCGGTCCTTCTCACGGCCCAGGCTCTCGCGCAGCTGGCGCTGCAGGTAGAGGTTGTTCTGGCAAACCTCGTCGCAGGCCGCAGCCGAAGCGCTCAGCAGCAGCCACTGGCCTTTAAGGCTTTGCAGGTCAAACGGCCGGCCGTCCAAGGTCTTCACCTGCGCGGCCGGAATCGCCGGCTGCTGGCTGACCAGCTCGCCAAAATTGCGCCGCCCTTCGGGTCGGATCACGTAGTAGGTGAAGTAGGAGGCGATCACCGGCGCCGCACAGACCAGCAGCACCAGCAACATCTTGAGGCGGCCGCTGCGCGAGCGCTCGGCCTGCTCCAGGGCGGCTTCCGCCTGCCCGGCAGGCGGCAGGCCATGCACGGTCAGGCCCAGCAGCGCTTCATCAGCGGGCGGCGGGGCCTGGGTGGCTGCGGCGTCGAAGGACACGTCGGACAATTTGGAACCAGACATAGAGGATCGCAATCAGGCTACACAGACCAAACCATTGAAATGCATAACCATAATGCTTTTCCACGCCGCTGCCTACTACGGGCCAGTCGCGCAGCAGGCCTTCACTGGACTGCCCGGTCTGCACCACGGTGAGTGCTGCCAGGGGCTGGCCGGTTTCCTGCGCGTAACCATCGGTGTCGAGATTCTGCCGGATTCGGGAAACCCCTGGGTTCCCGGCGGACGTCTGCAGCTCGAAAAGCCGCGCCGGCTGGCCCGCGACCCGCCCCTCCAACTGCACCATGCCGGCAGGCGTTTGCACCTCGGGCAGCGCCAGCCGGTCTTCAAAGTTGCGCGGTACCCAGCCGCGCTGCACCAGCACCGTCTGCGGCTGGCCTGGCGCTACCGGGCCGGCCAGGCGCAGCGGCGTCAGCACATAAAAGCCGGGGCGCGCCTGCATCTGGCGGTTGTCCAGGAAGACCGTGAACTGCGGCAGCCACTCGCCCTGCAGCACCACCTGGCGGTGCAGCAGGCTGGCGCGCTCGTCCTCGCCCATGGGCTGCAGCAGGCTGGCCCCGGCCAGCGCCGGAAGGGCGGCACGCGCATCCAACTGGGCCTGGTAGGCCAGCTTCTGGTCGGCGCGGCGCAACTGCCAGAAGCCGAGCGAGGCGGTCAGCAGCATCGAGGCCGCAGCGGCGGCGGTGATCAGCACAAAACGCAGCTGCGTGCGGCGCTCCGTAGGGGTCCTGGGGATGGGGGAGGAAGCAGAAGGCGCGGGCATAGGCTGGTTATACCCGGTGCAGAGCGCAGCAGCCAGCACCGCGCTGGCGGCGATGCTGCTGGGCACGACTATTGGGGTGCGGGCCGATGGCGCCCAAACTGGCGCTGCCGCACAATGGGTTGGTTGCGCCGGCTGCCAGAGATGCGCCCCGGGCGCGACGCAGCGCATTCGAAGAACACCGAGACAATCCTGAGGACAGCACTATGCACCTGCTCATCGCACTCGCCTTTGTGGTGATCCTGGCCTGCCTGGCAGCGGCCGGGCTTTTCATGCTGCGCGGCAACCAGTCCGACGCCGGCAGCAAGCGCATGGCCTGGGCGCTGACCTTGCGCATTGCGCTGTCGGTGCTGGTGTTTGCCGGCATTCTGCTGGCCTGGAAGCTGGGCTACCTGCAGCCCCATGGCATCCCGCTGGGGGCTTGAGGCCCCGGCAGCGGCCAACCTTCCACTACATCCAGTACACGAGGATGTAGAGGCCCAGCCAGACCACATCGACAAAGTGCCAGTACCAGGCGGCGCCCTCAAAGCCAAAATGCTTCTTGGCGGTGAAATGGCCTTTTTGCAGCCGCAGCGTGATGACCAGCAGCATCAGCATGCCGATGAACACATGCAGGCCATGGAAGCCCGTCAGCATGTAGAAGGTGGAGCCGTAGGTGCCGGAATTGAGCTTGAGGTTCAGCTCGGTGTAGATGTGGAAGTACTCATAGCCCTGCACGCAGAGGAAGATGATGCCCAGCACCACCGTCATCCACATGAAGCGGATGCACTTGCTGCGCTGGTCGGCCTGCAAGGCATGGTGGGCAATGGTCAGGGTGACGCCCGAGGTCAGCAGCAGCGCGGTATTGATGGTGGGCAGCCAGAAGGGGCCTACGGTCTGGAACGGCTCGACGATGCCGGCGGGCGAGGCGGTGGCGCCCATTTCCACACTGGGCCACACGGCCTTGAAATCGGGCCAGAGAAGGGCATTGTCCAGGCTGCCCAGCGCTGGCAGCGAGTGGGAGCGTGCCCACCACAGCGCCGTGAAGAAGGCACCGAAGAACATCACCTCCGAGAAGATGAACCAGCTCATGCTCCAGCGGTAGGACAGGTCGATGCGGTGGCTGTAGAGGCCCTGCTCGCTTTCGCGGATCGCATCGCCAAACCACTGGTACAGCACAAACAGCCACCAGGCAATGCCGGCAAAGAGCAGGTACATGCCCCAGGTATGGCCGTTGACCCAGTTGCCGGCGCCGGCAATCACAAAGCCCAGGCCAATGGCCGCCATCACCGGGTGGCGGGACTCGGCCGGAACATAGTAGTACGGTGTGGTGCCATGGGAAGTCGCACTCATCGCTGCTCCTGAAATATCGTTTATTGATTCATTCTTGCGCTATGCCAATACTGGCATCAAACCAGCCACTGCACCAGGGCCATCAACCCCAGTACAAACAGGAAGATCGCCACCAAACCCACGGCGATCACCTGCAACGGCGTGATCTGCACGCCATCCTCTTGCCATTCCGCGCCCTTGCGCACCCCCAAAAAGGACCAGGCCACGGCCTTGACCGTGCGCCAGAGATTGCCTTTGCGCGGCGGTTGCGGGCCGGGCACGCTCGCCATCAGGAGGCCCCTGCCTGCGCCCCGGCGCCCTGCACCGCAGGCACCAGCACCGCCGTTGACGCAGGCGCTGCCGGGATGCGGCCACCGACCTCAAAGAAGGTATAGGACAGCGTGATCGTCGTCACGTCCTTGGACAGCTTGGGGTCGATCACAAAGGCCACTGGCCATTCCTTGCGCTCACCGGGCTCCAGCGTGTATTGGTTGAAGCAGAAGCACTCGAGCTTGTTGAAATACGGCGCGGCCTGCTTGGGCGCATAGCTTGGAATCGCCTGGGCCGACATGCGGTGGTCCTGCTCGTTGCGGAACTCGTACATCACCGTGCTCAGCGCGCCGGGGTGGACCTGCATCGAGCGCACCGCGGGCTTGAAGCTCCAGGGGCCGCGCGCATTCGCATCGAACTCCACGGTGATGGTGCGGCTCTCGTCGACCTGGCTGTTGAGCTTGACGTTCTTGCCCGCGGTGCCGTTGCCCGGCACATCGCGCTCGGTCAGCGCCAGGATGTTGATGCCGGTGACCTCGCAGATGCGCTTGTACAGCGGGATCAGCGCGTAGCCGAAGGCAAACATGCCAAAGGCGACCACGGCCAGCTTGCCCACCATCTTCGCGTTGTCTGCATGTCTGCTCACCTGCTGCTCCCCGTGCTGCTAGAGCACCGTCATTTTTACGAGAAATCCAATGAAGAACGCCACGGCGATCGACGCCAGAATCCATGCCAGTCGCCGGTTGGCCTTGCGCTGCACCGGCGTGATCATCCAATCACCTTGGTGGCGGTCGCATCAAGCTTGGGCGGCGTCTCAAAGGTGTGGAAAGGCGCGGGCGATGGCACCTCCCACTCCAGACCTTCGGCACCTTCCCAGGGCTTTTGCGGGGCCTTCTCGCCACGGTGGCGCATGCCAGGCCAGACGACGAAGGCGAAGAAGTACACCTGCATCAGACCAAAGCCGAAGGCGCCGATCGACGCGATCATGTTGAAATCGGCGAACTGCATCGGGTAGTCGGCATAGCGGCGCGGCATGCCGGCCAGGCCCAGGAAGTGCATCGGGAAGAAGGTGATGTTGAAGAAGATCAGCGAGCCCCAGAAGTGGATGCGGCCGCGCGATTCGGAATACATCACGCCCGTCCACTTGGGCGCCCAGTAGTAGTAGCCGGCAAACATCGAGAACAGCGAGCCCGCCACCAGCACATAGTGGAAGTGCGCCACCACATAGTAGGTGTCCTGCAGCTGGATATCGATCGGCGCCATCGACAGGATCAGGCCGGTGAAGCCGCCCATCGTGAACACGAAGATGAAGCCCACCGAGAACAGCATCGGCGTCTCGAAGGTCATCGAGCCGCGCCACATTGTCGCGACCCAGTTGAAGATCTTCACCGCCGTCGGCACCGAGATCAGCATCGTCGCGTACATGAAGAACAGCTGGCCGGTCACCGGCATGCCGGTGGTGAACATATGGTGCGCCCAGACGATGAAGGACAGGATCGCAATCGCCGCCACCGCATAGACCATCGAGGCATAGCCAAACAGCTTCTTGCGGCTGAAGGCCGGCACGATCTGGCTGATGATGCCAAAGGCCGGCAAGATCATGATGTAGACCTCGGGGTGGCCGAAGAACCAGAAGATATGCTGGTACATCACCGGATCCCCACCACCAGCGGGGTTGAAGAAGCTGGTGCCAAAGTGGCGATCCGTCAGGGTCATCGTGATGGCGCCGGCCAGCACCGGCATCACAGCGATCAGCAGGTAGGCGGTGATCAACCAGGTCCAGGCGAACATCGGCATCTTCATCAAGGTCATGCCCGGCGCGCGCATGTTCAGGATCGTGACGATGATGTTGATCGAGCCCATGATCGACGAGGCACCCATGATGTGCATCGCAAAAATGCTGGTGTCCATCGAAGGACCCATTTGCAGGGTCAGTGGCGCATACAAGGTCCAGCCCGCAGCGGGTGCCCCACCAGGCATGAAGAACGAGCCCACCAGCATCAGGCCGGCCGGGATCATCAGCCAGAAGCTGAAGTTGTTCATGCGGGCAAAGGCCATGTCGCTCGCGCCAATCTGCAGCGGCAGCATCCAGTTCGCAAAGCCGACAAAGGCCGGCATGATCGCGCCGAACACCATGATCAGCCCGTGCATCGTCGTCAGCTGGTTGAACAGCTCGGGATTGACCAGCTGCAGCCCGGGCTGGAACAGTTCGGCACGGATCAGCAGGGCCAGCACCCCGCCGACCATCAGCATCGTGAACGAAAACAGCAGGTAGAGGGTGCCGATGTCCTTGTGGTTGGTCGCAAACACCCAGCGGCGCCATCCCGTGGGCGCACCATGGTGGTGGTCGTCATGGGCATGGTCGGCGTGGCCGTGGTCGCTATGGCTGGGGTCTGTGGGGAGAACAGCGCTCATAAATCTTGACTCCGATGGCTCTTCTGGGGCTTGCACGCTTCAGGGTGCAGCAACAATATCGACACGGCGCGCCTGGCTGTCAGCGCCCTCGCCTGCGGTGATGGTCTGCGGCTTGCGCAGTTCGATGCGTGCTTCGGCCACGCCCTGCGCGACCAGCAGCTTGGCCACCGCCTGGGCGCGCTCCTTGGCCAGCAGCGCATTCTGATCAGCATTGCCAGTGCCATCGACAAAACCGGACAACGCTACCTTGCCGCTCTGGCCGGCCAGGGTCGCGGCCGCCTTCTTCACGGCTTCCTGCGCTGCGCTGTCCAGCTCGCTCTTGCCGCTGGCAAACAGCACTTGGGAGATGGGCGCTTCTGCGGCTGCTGCAGCATTGGCACCGGCCGACTCAGCGGCTGCTGGTGCTGCTGCAGGGGCTGCTGGTGCTGCTGCAGGATCTGCTGGGGCCGCAGAGGCTGCCCCTTCCGCTGGCGCTGCGCCCGGTGCAGCAGCAGCGGCTGGCGCGGCCGAGCCTCCGCCTTCAGGGAAGGTGCCGCCCCGTGCAGCGACAAACTGGGCGGGTTGCACCATCGTGCCCGTCTTGTTGCTCCAGTGGTTCTTGGTGAAGGTGACCACCGCCGCAAGGTCGGTATCGCTCAGTTGCTTCCAGGACGGCATGGCCCCGTTGGCGCGGCCTTCCAGCACCGTGTGCATCATGTCGGCCGTCGGGCCCAGTACCACCGGGCTGCCATCGAGCGCCTTGATCGGGCCGGCGCCCTTGCCGTTGGCCTGGTGGCAGGCGGCGCAGTTGGCGGCATAGACCTTTTCGCCTCGGGCCACCAATGCGGCCAGCTCCCAGACCTTGTTGGGATCATCAGCCTGTGCGGCCAGCAGCTTCTTTTGCTCAGCCACCCAGGCGCTGTAATCACTGGCCGACAGCACCTTCACATGGATGGGCATGTAGGCATGCTCCTTGCCGCAGAGCTCGGCGCACTGGCCATAGTAGTCGCCGGTCTTTTCGGCGCGGAACCAGGTGTCGCGCACAAAGCCCGGAATCGCATCCTGTTTGATGCCGAAGGCCGGCACCATGAAAGAGTGGATCACGTCGGCAGCGGTGGTGATGATGCGCACCTTCTTGTCGACCGGCACGACCAGAGGCTTGTCGACGCGCAGCAGGTAGTCATTGGGCGCCTTGGAGACATCGCCGCTGTTCGACATCGCACGCTGGCCGCTGTCCAGGGTGGAGATAAAGCTCAGGCCTTCGCCTTCGCCGGTCAGGTAGTCATAGCCCCATTTCCACTGGTAGCCGGTGACCTTGACGGTCAGATCGGCATTGGTGGTGTCCTTTTGCGCGACCAGCACCTTGGTGGCTGGCAGGGCCATCAGGATCACGATGATGAAAGGCAGCACGGTCCAGGTGACCTCAACCGTGACCGATTCATGGAAGGTGGCAGGCACGGCCCCCTTGGATTTGCGGTGCTTCCAGATCGCATAGAACATCACCGCGAACACACCGACAAAGATGATGGTGCAGATCCAGAGCATCATCCAGTGCAGCGTGTGTTGCTCCTGGGCAATACGGGTAACGGGGGGAGCCAGGTTCATCTGCCCTACGGCCGGGCCGCCGGGAAGACTTTGCACCGCATGGGCTGCGGAAGTGAGGCCGGATGCCACCAGCAGCAGCCAAGAAGCCAGCTTATGAGAATCACTTTTCATAGTTGTCACTTACTTCTCATCTTCTCATCGTTATATAGGGCAGGCTGAATGATGTGGGGGACAACATCCAGCCGCGTGGTGCAGACACCGCCGGGCGCATCTCCGCTTGCACCCGTACCACTTGGTCGTTACAGCGAGCATGGCCGCAACCGCGCAAGATTGCAACCCATGCAATCCCGGGATCATAGGAGATTGACAACAGAGACTGTCCAACACTGGACAGTCGCTGAATATGTTAGGTCGTTTGCCGAGCCACCCAACCGCCTGCGCACAAGGCGTAAGGGGCGGCCCCAGCCATCAAGCGCCGCCTGGGCGCCCCTGGCGCAGCATCTGCTGCATGTCCTGCACGCTGATGCTGCTCTCGCCTTGCACCTTCATGCGCGGCGTGGGCTTGAAGGCATGGCCGTAGATGATCTCGAACGACAGCACCAGACGGCCCTGCTCCTGCGCATTGGCCAGCTTGGCCGTCAGCAAGGCGTCGAGCTGGTCGCGCCACTGGCGGCCGCGCAGGCCGCCAAAGCGGGCCGGGTGCAGGTTGCGGCCCAGCTCACGCAGCTCGGCGCGCAATTGCGCGGCGCCTGAATACGACAGGCTGATGCGCTCCATGTCCATCACCGGCTCGGCAAAGCCGGCCTGCACCAGCATATCGCCCCAGTCGTGCATGTCGGTGAACTCATGGCTGGCCGCAGGCCAGTCCTGGCTCGCATAAGCCGCGCGCAGCTCTTTGAGCGTGTCCGGCCCGAAGCAGGAAAACATCACAAAGCCGTTGACCGCCAGGCTCTGGTGCCAGGTCTGCAGCAGCTGCTGGGGGTTGGGGTGCTGGTGCAGCGCCATATTGGCCCAGAGCATCTGCACACTTCCCGGCGCAGGCAGGCCCCAGTGCAACTTGGCCTGGCGCCAGCGGCTCAGTGCCCACCAGGGCTTGTCCAGCTGGCTGCGCAGCAGCGCGGCATGGGCCGGACGGCTTTCGACGATGTGGACGTCAGCCGCAGGGTAGCGTTCTGCCACCTGCTGGTGTGCCTCCAGCCCGCCGTAAACTGGCTCCCAACTGCACCAGGATTCGGGTTTTTGCACGATCCACTGCAGGCGCTCCTGCATCCGGCGGCCGACCTCCTCGTGCAGCCAGGGGCTGTGCGCAGGCGCGCGCCGCTGCCAGGCATGGGCGGCTTGGGGGTCGATCGAGGGAGGTGCGGTAAATTCAGCCATGGGGGACACCTGCGCTTTGGCGCGCAGATTATGGATTGGTATAAAAGCAATGACAGCAGCGACACCTGACAAGCACCGGCCCAGCCTGTGGCAGCGGGCGGCCCGGGTGCTGGGCCACCTGCCCAGCCAATGCCTGGTATGCCGCAGCTGGCCCAGTGACTGGATCTGTGCGTCCTGCGCCCAGGTCTGCTGGCAACCAGGCCTGCGCCGCTGCAGCCGCTGCGCGCTGCCCTTGCCAGCCAGCACCGACGTCTGCGCCGGCTGCCTGCGCGATACACCGCTGATGCAGCGCTGCCATGCCGCCGTGGACTATAGCCCGCCTTGGGATGGCATGGTGCTGCGGCTCAAATTTCACCAGCAGCTGGCATGGGCAAACCGCATGGCCCAACTGCTGTTGCGTACCCCGGGGGTCCTCGCCAGCCTGCAGCAGGCCAGCGTCATTCTGCCGGTGCCGTTGTCTGCCGGGCGCATGCGCGAGCGCGGCTACAACCAGGCGCTGCTGCTGGCCCAAGCGCTGTGCCGCCAGGCGCCCACCGGGCTGGTGCGGGCCCAGGTGCAGCCGCGCTACCTGCAGCGGCTGGTGGACACCCCCGCCCAGGCCGGCCTGGACCGCGCGGCCCGGCTGCGCAACCTGCGCCATGCCTTTGCGCTGCGGCCGGGGCTGCAGGCGCAGGATCTGGGTGCGTGCCCCCTGCTGGTGGATGATGTGATGACCACCGGCGCCACCTTGGGGGCGGTGGCGCAACTGCTGCAGACGCGCGGCGCACCGGCCGTGCAGGCCCTGGTCTTTGCCAGAACGCCGGCGCCGGGCCAATAGCGCAGCGGCCCACCCCTGTTTGGCCGGGCCGCTACACTGGCGCCCTTGTTTTTGCGCATTTGCCATGTTCAACGTCGTCCTGGTCGAACCCGAAATTCCCCCCAACACCGGTAATGTGATCCGTCTGTGTGCCAATACCGGCAGCCGCCTGCACCTGATCGAGCCGCTGGGCTTTTCGATGGAAGACCGCCTGATGCGCCGCGCCGGCCTGGACTACCACGAATATGCCGCCACCCAGCGCCATGCCAACTGGGAAGCCTTCATCGAGCGCATGCATCCCGCCGCCGACCGCATGTTTGCGATGACCACCCATGGCAGCAGCCCGGCCTTTGATGTGCGCTTTCAGCCCGGCGACTGGCTGGTGTTTGGCTGCGAGACCCGGGGCTTGCCCATCGCCGTGCGCGAAAGCTTTCCCACCAGCCAGCGGGTGCGCCTGCCGATGGTGGCCGGCCAGCGCAGCCTCAACCTCTCGAATGCCGTGGCAGTGACCGTGTTCGAGGCCTGGCGCCAGAACGGCTTTGCGATGCCGGACGGCACGCGGGCGCAGTAATCACCCACCAGCCCCGCCACCCCAGCGGGGCTCTCCGGCTCAAGCCGCGTTTTGCGTGCGCTTGACGAAGAACAGGCCCATGCCCACCAGCATCAGCAGGCCGCCAAATACCTTGTTCTGGATACGCATTGCGCGGCTATCGCGCAGCAGGCGGCGCAGCACGCTGGCGCTACCGGCGTAGCCATGCATCACCACCGTGTCGACCGCCAACGTGGTGGCAGCCAGAATCAGCAGCTGCAGCCACAGCGGGCGCTCCGTGGTCATGAACTGGGGCAGCACCGCCACCATGAAGATGATGCCTTTGGGATTGGTGGCATTGGTCAAAAAGCCGCTCAGCGCGCGCTTTTGCCAGCTGCCGCTGGCGGGCTGCTCGGCCTCGGTATCGATGATGCCGCCCTTGGCGCGCCACTGTGCAAAGCCGATGTAGATCAGGTAGCAGGCGCCGACGATCTTGACGGCATTGAAGGCCGTCTCCGATGCGATCAGCAGCGAGCCGACACCGGCACCGGCGATCAGCAGGATCAGCAGCAGGCCCAGTTGCAGGCCCAGGATGGTGGCGCTGGTCTTGCGCACCCCGTAGGAGAGCCCGTGGCTCATAGACAACACGGCGCCCGATCCGGGAGATACGGCAATGATGCAAGCCGCAACGAGATACGCCATCCAAGTATGCAAGTCCATGGTTCATCCTGGGGCAGCGGAGCCGTCCGCCACCAACACAGCCCCTTTGGGGCAAAGCGAGGATTATCACGCGGCCGGGCCGGGCAAGCAGGCGCTGCGGCCATTGCCGCACTCTATTTTTTGATAGCTAGCGCGGCAATACCCACAAGCGCCAACCGCAAAACATTGCAATAAATTACCGTGGCCCGGCAAATAAAAGTAATCTGTGCACCGCAACTACAAAACACCGATAACAAACCGCAAGCATGGAACACGCTCCCGCCTGGCTTACCTACACCTTTCTCTACCTGGCTGCCGCCGTCATTGCGGTGCCCATCTCCCGGGCGCTGGGCTTGGGCACCATCATCGGCTACCTGGTCGCCGGCATGATCATTGGCCCCAGCGGCCTGCAGCTGGTCAGCAACGTCCAGGACATCCTGCATTTTTCCGAGTTCGGCGTGGTGCTGATGCTGTTCCTGATCGGGCTGGAGCTGCAGCCCAGCCGCTTGTGGAGCATGCGCCGCCCCATCTTCGGTGTCGGCACCGCCCAGGTGCTGCTGTGCACTGCCGGCCTGTTTGCCGCTGGCCTGGTTTTTGGCTATGACTGGCATCTGGCGCTGATTGCGGCGCTGGGCCTGGCGCTGTCATCCACGGCGATCGCGCTGCAAAGCATTGCCGAGCGCAACCTGATGTCCACCACCAGTGGCAAGACCAGTTTTGCGATTTTGCTGTTCCAGGACGTGGCGGCGATCCCGATCCTGGCACTGATTCCGCTGCTGGCCGTGGGCCACCAGGCTGCGCAGAACGACGGCAATGTGCTGATGGAAATCGGCAAGACGCTGGCCATCATCGTGGCCGTCATTCTGGTGGGCCGCTACCTGCTGCGCCCGGTGCTGCGCTGGATTGCCCAAAGCGAATCGCGCGAGATATCGACCGCCACGGCCTTGCTGCTGGTGGTGGGCATTGCGTTCCTGATGCTGCAGATTGGCCTGTCGATGGCGCTGGGCGCCTTCCTCGCCGGCGTGCTGCTGGCTGACAGCGAATTCCGCGCCGAGCTGGAAGCCGATATCGAGCCTTTCAAGGGGCTGCTGCTCGGCCTGTTCTTCATTGCCGTGGGCATGAGCATCGACTTCTCCGTCATCCTGCAGGCGCCGCTGACGATGCTGGTGCTGGTGCTGCTGTTCCTACTGATCAAGTCCGTGGTCATCTATGGGCTCGCCAAGCTGCTGCGCATGCCGGAGCAGGAGCGCCCTCTCTTCACCTTGCTGCTGGCCCAGGGCGGTGAGTTCGCCTTTGTGGTGTTCAGCGCCGCCCAGGCGCAGCGCATCTTGACGCCCCAGCAGTCCTCGCTGCTGATCGGCTCGGTGGCCATCTCGATGGTGGCCACACCGCTGATCGTGGCCGCGATGGACCGCTGGCTGATGCCCCGTTTTGCCAACCTGACCAAGGGCGACGATGTGCCACCCGAGCTCAGCGAGCAGCAGGAAGCGACGGTGCTGATCGCCGGTTTCGGCCGCTACGGCCAGATCGTCACCCGCGTGCTGCTGAGCCAGGGCATCAAGGCCGTCATCCTGGACCACAGTGTCGAGATGCTGGAGGTGGCGCAGAACTTTGGCTACCGGGTGTTCTATGGCGACGCCACGCGCCAGGACCTGCTGCGCATTGCCGGCGCGGAAAAAGCCGAGGTGATGGTGATTGCGGTCGATGACGAGCTGCAGACCAACCAGATCGTGCGCCTGGTGCAGCAGCATTTTCCGCACCTCAAGATCGTCGCCCGGGCCAAGGATGTGGCGCATTGGTATGCGCTGCGCGACATGGGCGTGCACCATGTCGACCGCGAGGTGTTCGACTCCAGCCTGCAAACGGCCGAGAAGGCGCTGGAGTTGATGGGCTACAGCGAAGAAGATGCGCAGTATGTGGTGACCGTGTTCCGCGCGCACAACATCGAGCTGTCGGACAAGATGTACGAGCACCACCATGACCGCGAAACCATGCTGGCCGTTGCCAAGCAAGGCCGCGAGCAGCTGGTCGAGCAAATGGCCCGTGAGCGCCAGGAGCGGCAGGAGCAGGTGCAGGAAGCCAAGGACGCGCCAAGCAGCCCCTACCCGCCGCCGCCCGAAGACCCGCACAGCCAGATCTGAGAACCTGTTGACAAGGGCCAGGCACCGGCCGCCCTTCCACCGGCTTAACCACAGCCCAGCGTAGCCGCCCAGCGCATGCTACGCTGTGCGCCCTATGTTCAACCCCTCCCAAGCCGATGTCCGGCGCTTTTTTTGCGCCGCCAATGCCAAGCACCAGGCGGGCCAGCCGATGGAAGCCATCGAGACCCTGGCCAGCCTGTGGATCGATGAGCACCCGGAATACCGTGAAGACCTGAGCGACGTGGATGCGGCCATTGCCCGCAACTACGACCTGACGCCGGAAAAGACCAATCCCTTCCTGCACCTGTCGATGCACCTGTCGATCAGCGAGCAGTGCAGCATTGACCAGCCGCGCGGTATTCGCCAGGCCGTGGAGCTGCTGGCCAAGCGCCTGGGCTCGTTGCACGACGCCCACCATGTGGCCATGGAATGCCTGGGAACCATGCTGTGGGAGAGCCAGCGCTCAGGCCGCCCGCCCGACGGCAATGCCTATGTGGCTGCCGTGCAGCGCCAGGCCACCAAGGACTGACCGGCTAAAGACCGGCGGCCTCAGTTCGCCGCTTGTTGGCTGCGAAAGCGCGATTCCGGCACGATTTGCAGCGGTCCATCCAGACTGCCGATGTAGTTGGCCAGCGCCTTCATCTCGGCATGGGTGAGTTGCTTGGCCATGCCCACCATGATCGGGTGGTTGCGTCCGATGCGCGCGTTCTTCTCGACGGTATAGGACTTCAGCGCCGCGTACAGATAGTCCGGGTGCTGGCCCCCCAGCTTGGCATACGAAGGATCGAGCGGCTTGGAGAAGTTGTCGCCATGGCAGCTGACGCAGGTGCCTTTTTTCAGCAGTTCCGCCACCTCGGCGCTGGGCACCTTCGATGGTTTGTCCGCCAGCTTGGTTTCACCCACCGTGTGCTGCGCATAGTACGCAGCCAGATCGGCAATGTCCTGCTCGCTCAGCGAATCGGCAATCGCGCGCATCGTCGGGTGCTTGCGGTCACCCTTCTTGTAGGCGTGCAGAGCGGCATCGATGTACTTCTCGCTCTGGCCCGAAATCTTGGGCACCTGGTAGACCTCGGGGAAGCTGGCCTTGTAGCCCACAATGCCGTGGCAGCCAATGCACATCGCTACCTTGCCCTCAGCCGCCTTGGCGTTGCCCTTGATCTCCTGCGCGCAGACTGCGCCGGTCGCTGACGCGACAAGCAAGGCAAATATCGTGGTCCATCTTTTATTCATTGTGCGCACAATCGTGTGGTTCAGGCCACCGCAGTGATGCGGAGATCTGGGTTTATAGTCAACGCTGTACCGGCCCCGTCATCACGATTCTGCATCCACTTTCATGAAATTCCAAGGCACACAGAACTACGTCGCGACCAATGACCTCATGCTGGCGGTCAATGCGGCAATTACCCTTCAAAGACCGCTTCTCGTCAAGGGGGAACCAGGGACAGGGAAAACCATGCTGGCGGAGGAGGTTGCACAGGCGTTAGGCATGCCGCTGCTGCAGTGGCACATCAAGTCCACGACCAAGGCGCAGCAGGGTTTGTATGAATACGATGCGGTCAGTCGTCTGCGTGACAGCCAGCTCGCCGACCCCGAGAGCGCAAGCCGCGTCAAGGACATCAACAACTACATCATCAAGGGCGTGCTGTGGCAGGCCTTCACCGCCGACCAGCCGGTGGCGCTGCTGATCGACGAGATCGACAAGGCGGATATCGAATTCCCCAATGATCTCTTGCGTGAAATCGATCGGATGGAGTTCTACTGCTACGAGACACGCCAGATGATCCGCGCCAAGCACCGCCCGCTGGTGGTCATCACGTCGAATAACGAGAAAGAGCTGCCCGATGCCTTCCTGCGCCGCTGCTTTTTCCACTACATCCGCTTCCCCGATGCCGAGACCATGCAGCAGATCGTGGCCGTGCACTTCCCCAAGCTCAAGCAAGAGCTGCTGTCGGCCGCAATGAAGGTGTTCTTCGACATCCGCAACCTGCCGGGCCTGAAGAAAAAACCGTCTACCAGCGAGCTGATCGACTGGCTCAAACTGCTGGTGGCCGAAGACATTCCGCCCGAGGTTCTGCAAACGGCCGACCAGAAGATCGCCATCCCGCCGCTGGTGGGTGCGCTGCTGAAAAACGAGCAGGATGTGAGCCTGTTTGAAAAGCTGGTCTTCATGAACCAGCGCAACCGCTGAGGCTGCCATGGCCACGCCGCAGCAACTGCTGATCGAAGGGCTGAGCGACGCGGCCGGTTTTCTGGTGGGCGCGCTGCTGGGCTGGGGCATTGCCACGCTGCTGGGCTGGCAGTTGTTCTCCGAAGGCTATGGCGCCGGCAGCATTGCCGCGATTGTGCTGGTCGGCCTGGGCGGTGGCGCGGGCTTGCAATTGGCCCGGCGCTGGCGTAGCCGCCGCCCCTCCAACCCTGAACGCTGAATAGAAAGAGGCATATGGCCTTCGTTGAACCCGTTGAATTGCGCGCCCGTGGCGTGCTGCTGACCCCGCTGACCCTGGCGCATGAGGCGGGCCTGCGCGCCGCCGCGCAGGATGGCGAGCTGTGGAACATCCGCGTGACCTCGGTACCCGAGCCGGAAAACACCCGTGCCTATATCGAGCAGGCGCTGGCGATGCGCGATGCCGGCAGCCGCATGCCCTTTGCGGTGGTGGACGAGGCCAGCGGCCAGTTGCTGGGCACCAGCAGCTACCACGACATCGTGCCCGCATTGAAGCGCGTCGAGATTGGCTACACCTGGTATGCGCGCAGCGTGCAACGCAGCCATGTCAACACCACCTGCAAGCTGCTGCTGCTGACCCACGCTTTCGAGACACTGGGCGCTGCCGTTGTGGGCTGGCGCACCGACAACTACAACTTCGCCAGCCAGCGCGCGATCGAGCGCCTGGGCGCCAAGAAGGACGGCGTCATCCGCCACCATGCGCCGCGCCGCGATGGCACCGTACGGGACACCGTGCTCTACAGCATGCTGGCCGGCGAATGGCCCGAGGCCAAGGCCCAGCTGCTGTATCTGCTGGACCAGCCGCGCTGAGACTTCAAGAGCTGCCAGCTCAGGCAGTCTGCAGGTTCAACACGCCCAGATACTGCTCCGGCAGAATCTGGCGCAGATGGGTTTTGACGTTGTCGGCATAGCCGGTATTGGTCATCTGCTCCAGAAAGCGGACCATGTCCACCAGGCCCAGCAGCAACTCGGTCTCATCGCTGGCTTGCTGCACCCGCACGGCCAGCGCCATCGCATCGGCACTGCGCTGCATCTGCAAAATGCCCACTGCATACATCTTGCAGCCCGCCAGCGAGCGTTTGCTGCCATGGCTGGCCCGCGTCTGTTCCACATATGCAGCCGCCACCGGTGCGGATGCGGGCCGAGCAGGCGATGGGGGTACGGGCGTGCCTGGCGGGACCGGAGGCGCGGCAGGTGGTAAGGGCGGAGGCGGTGCTGCGGACTGCTGCGTGGCCAGATAGCCGGACAGGACCAAGGCATCCAGCACACTGCCCGCGCTGTCCCCGACCCAACGCGCAATCTCTTGACGTGAGCGCTGGCCGTCGCACAAGATCAGAATCTGGCGCTCCTGCACGGACAGGCTGCCGCGATCCCGCAAAGCCTGGCGTGCCTTGTCCGTTTTGATCATCACCATGACAGCTAGCCTTCCGAGTACCCTTTAGACTGGAGAGGCTAGCGCCAAACTGTTACGGATTGTTTACAAACCATGTTGATAGACTTTTTCTACACCTTGCGCGCGGCCAAGTTGCCGGTGTCGGTCAAGGAGCTGCTGACGCTGCTTGAAGCACTGGACAAGGGCCTGGCCGGTCCCCGCTCCCAGGATGCCTGGAGCCTGGACGACTTCTATTTCCTCGCGCGGCTTTGCCTGGTCAAGGATGAAAAGCTGTTCGACAAGTTCGACCAGGCCTTTGGCGCCTATTTCAAGGGCATGGAAATGCTCACCGACTGGAAGAAGGAGCTGCCCGAGGACTGGCTCAAGCAGGTGCTGGAAAAAGAGCTGAGTGCCGAAGAAAAGGCCGCCATCGAGGCGATGGGCTGGGATGAGCTGATGGAGACGCTCAAAAAACGCCTGGAAGAGCAAAAAGGCCGGCACGAGGGCGGCAGCAAATGGATCGGCACCAACGGCACCAGCCCCTTTGGCCATGGTGGCTACAACCCGGCCGGCGTGCGCATTGGCGGCCCGGGCAAGAGCCGCAGCGCGGTCAAGGTCTGGGAGCAGCGGGCCTACCGCGATTACGACGACACCCAGGAGTTGGGCACCCGCAATATCAAGGTGGCGCTGCGCCGCCTGCGCCGCTTTGCCCGCGAAGGCAACGACCTGGAGCTGGACCTGCCCGACACCATCCGCGCCACGGCGGCCAATGCCGGCTACCTCGACATCAAGATGGTGCCCGAGCGCCATAACCATGTGAAAGTGCTGCTGCTGATGGACGTGGGCGGCACGATGGACGACCACATCCAGCGGGTCGAGGAGTTGTTCAGCGCCGTCAAAAGCGAGTTCAAGCACCTCGAGTTCTACTACTTCCATAACTGTGTCTACGACTACATGTGGAAGAACAACAAGCGCCGCTACGCCGAGAAATTTCCGACCTGGGACATCATCCGAAAATACAACAAAGATTACAAACTGATCTTTGTCGGCGATGCAACAATGAGTCCATACGAAGTCCTACAAGCAGGAGGCTCTGTTGAGTACAACAATGAGGAACCTGGGGCCGAGTGGCTTAAACGATTGACCCATGCCTTTCCAAAACACGCCTGGATCAATCCGGAGCCGCAAGGCGTGTGGCAATACCGCCAAAGCATCAGCCTGATACAACAACTCGTAGGTGACCGCATGTTTCCCCTGTCGCTCAAAGGGCTGGAGGACACAATGCGTTTGCTGTCAAAGTGACCATGCGCCAACGTCTGACGACGCCGGTCCTGCCGGCGTTTTTTATTCTTACTGCTGCTCTGCTTGCAGGCTGCAGCAGCACCCCCAAGGGCGACGACGCGGAGGATTCTGCGACGCATGCCAGCAGCGAACCCGCGTTTGATATCACCGTCAAGGCCCCCAAAGAGGTGCGCGAGTACCTGGAGCAGCACCTGGAGCTCAAACGCTATCGCAACTTTCCCGGGCTGCAGATGAGCGAGATGACGCGCCTGCTGGGCAGTGCCGATGAAGACGTGCGCGAGCTGCTGGGCACCTTGGGTTACTTCAGCCCGGAGATCAAGATTGATGCCTACGACACCGGCACCGCGCCCGCCGACACCGGCATCTCGACAGAAAACAGCCAGGCACGCCCCCAGTTACTGATCGAGGTCGAACCCGGCCCGCAGACCAAGGTGACCGAGGTCGAGCTGGACTACAGCGGTGAAGTCACCCAGGAAAAGAACTTTGCCGCGCGCCGCGCGCGCTTTCAACGCAACTGGGATCTGCAGCCCGGTGAGGGCTTTACCCAAAAAGGCTGGAGCAGTGCCAAGTCCGAAGGCCTGCGCAGCCTGCAGCGCAACCGCTACCCCACCGCCAAGATCAGCAACAGCCAGGCCAACATCGACGGCGATACCAACGAGGCCAAGCTGTCGGTGGGCTATGACAGCGGCCCGCTCTACAAGTTCGGCCCGCTGCGTATCGAGGGGACCGAGCGTTACGACGCTGAAGGCATCGCCCGCATTGCCCGCTTGCCCAGCGGCCAGAACTACAGCGAAACCGACATGCTCGATGCCCAGACCCGGCTGGCCGCCAGCGGCTACTACGATTCGGTCTTTCTGACCTTGGACACCGACACCGCCAACCCCAAGGAAGCGCCGGTCATTGCCCAGGTGCGTGAAGCCAAGCTGCAAAAGGTGGTGTTTGGTATCGGTATGTCGACCGACACCGGGCCGCGTCTGAGCCTGGACCACATCCACAACAAGATGCCCGGTCTGGGATGGCGGGCCGTGAGCAAGTTCTCTTTTGAACGCGACAAGAAGCTGCTGTCCACCGAGTGGACCGATCTGCCCAAGGAAAGTGGCTGGGCCTATTTTGGCGCCGGCGAGGTCAAGCGCGAACTCAATGGCGACTTCACCGTCAACTCCATGCAGCTGCGCGGTGGTCACAAGAAAAGCTCGGACCATATCGACCGCAGCGCTTTCCTGCAGTACGACTTCTCCTCGGTGCAGGGCCAGGAAAGAATCCCCTCCAGTAGCGCCTTGAGCGTCAATTACGGCTGGACGGGCCGCTACTTCAACAACAATACCGACCCTACGCGCGGCTACGGCATTGCCGCCGAGCTGGGTGCCGGCTACACCATCACACCAGAGCGCGAGCCCTTTGTGCGCAGCCTGCTGCGCTGGCAGGGCTTTGTGCCGGCAGGCAAGGTCACAGCGCCCAATGGCAGCTCGCGCAGCGCGCGCATTGCGCTGCGGGCCGAAGGCGGCGCCATCATGGCCAAGGATTCGGCCGTGATCCCTGCGACCCAGCTGTTCATCACCGGCGGCGACACCACCGTGCGGGGCTATGGCTACAAGAAGATCGGTACCCGCATTGCGGGCGACCAGGTCTATGGCGGCCGCTACATGTATGTGGGCAGCGTCGAGTACCAGCGCCCCCTCGTGCGCAATGGCGAGATCAGCGCCTGGGAATCGGCGGTGTTTGCCGACGTAGGCTCGGTCGCCGACAAGGCCGGTGATCTGACCCCCTTCTGGGGCATTGGCACCGGATTGCGCTGGCGCAGCCCGGTCGGTGCGCTGCAGGCCGATGTGGCCTATGGCCTCAAAGATGAACGCTTCCGCTTGCACTTGCGTCTGGGATACAGCTTCTAAAAATGGCAGATACACACGCTATTGCACCTCCAGCCAGCGCGGCGCCTGCTGCGGCGTCTCCGCCCAGCGGCCCCCCTTCCCCTCAAAAGCGCAGTGGATGGCGGCGCGCCGCACGCTACTTGCTGTGGTTGCTGCTTGCCCTCATCGTGCTGCTGGTGGCCTTGCTGGGCGGCGCCTGGTGGTGGACGGGGCAGAACGATTCGCTGGCCCGCACCATCACCCTGGCCCAGCGCTTTTTGCCGGCCGACATGCAACTGCAGGCGCAGGATGTGCAAGGCAGCCTGCGCGGCGGTGGCAGCATCGGCCAACTGCAATGGAGCAACCCGTCGCTGAGCGTGCAGGTGGACCAGGCCACTATCGGCTGGAGCCTGGACAAGATTCTGGACCGCGAGCTGCGTCTGGCGCCCATCCATATCGCCAAGGTCACCATCACGCCTTCGGGCATCGACAAGCCCAAGGAGCCGACCAAGCCTCTGGAGCAGTTACCGCTGCCGCTGCGTGTGCTGGAGGTGCCTTTTACGGTGGACGAAATCGTCTGGGCCGCGCCGCAGCCCGTCACCGTCACGCAGTTGCAGGGCCACTACCTCTACGCCACTGACAAGCACCAGCTGCAGATAGACCAGGTCGAAGCCTTCAACAGCCGCCTGCAGCTCAAAGCCGATGTGGATGCACTGGCGCCGATGCAGACCAGCGCCAAGCTGAAAGCCCAACTGGACCAGCCTGCCACCGATACCCTGCCCGCCATCCTGGCCGATGCCGGTGTGCAGGTCAGCGGAACCTTGTCGGGCCTGGATGCCGCTTTGCGTGTGCAGGCCCAGGTCAATCCCCAGTTGCCCGCTGCAACGGCCAAAGCGGCGGACACCCCACCCGCGCCAGCCCCCGGCAACAAAAAAACCGCCAACAAGGCACCCTCGGCCCAGGAGAAAGCCGCCAAGGCCCAGGCCGCCCGCTCGGCCCAGGCACTGGCCAGCGCCGCGCCCATGCAGGCCCATGTGGATGCCACCGTCTACCCCTGGCGCCCCTGGCCGCTGGGCCCGGCACAGGCGCAGTTGCAAAGCGTCAACCTGGGCGCCTTCTTGCCCAGCCTGCCCACCACCTTGCTCAACGGCCAGTTGGCGGTGAGCGAGGCGGCGCCCGAGCTGGTCAGCAGCACCCATGCCGCCCATCCCGCACCAGCACTGGTGGATGTGCCGGTGGACCCCACGGCTAATAAGGCCGATTCCACCACTTCTGCCGATGCCCAGGATGCCGCCCCCGCAACGCCCCCTGCGCTGCTGCCCGTGCCGCTGGATATCCAGGTCGATATCAAGAACGCCCTGCCCGGCCCCATCAACCACCAGCACCTGCCGGTCAGCGCCGTGCAGACCCACGCGTTGTTTGACGGCCAGCGCGTGGATGTCCTCGAAGGCAGCCAGGTACACCTGGGCAGCGGCAGCCTGACCGCCCAGGGCCACTACCGCCTGGCCGACCACCATGCCGGCATCCAGGCAGCGCTGCGCGCGATCAACCCGGCGCTGGTCGATACCCGCATCGACAGCGCGCCGCTGTCCGGCACCCTGTCGGCCCAGTCGCAGAACGAGGCCATTGTCTTTGACGCCAACATCACCTCCGACCGCCGCACGCCTGCCAAGGCCAGTGCAGCGAGCACCAGCTTGCCGATCGACCGCGTGGTCGCCAAGGGCCAGTGGAAAGCACCCGAGCTGCAGCTGCAAAGCGCGCAGATCGATGCATTGGGCGCCCACATCAACGCCAAGCAGTTGACCGCCAATATCGACCAGCGCAGCGGCGCGGGTGAGCTGTCGGTGCAGGCACCCGGTGCCAATCTGGAGGCCAAGGCCCAGGCCACGCCTCAGCAAGGCCAGGGCAATGTCGCGCTGCGGCTGAGCAGCGCCGAGCAACTGCTGCAGTGGCTGCGCAAGGTGCCGGGCACGGCCCAGGCGCTGCCCGAGGGCATGCTCGCCCAGGGCAGCCTGGATGCCAGGCTGCGCTTTAGCGGTGGCTATGGTGATGCGCTGCGCCAGCTGCAGCAGGCCGGCCTGCTGGCCCGATTGCCAGAGGGCATGCCCTCTGGCGGCCAGCCCTTTGCACTCGATGCCAGCATCACCACCCCGCAGCTGAGCGTGCGCCCCAGCGCCGATGCGGCTGACCTGTGGCAGCTGCGCGATACCGAGCTGGCCCTGGTCGGCAACCTCAAGAAAGTGCAGCTCGACTTGCGCACCCAAGCCCAGCATGGCGAGCAGCAAATGGCCGCCCAGGTCAGCCTGGCGGCCAACAGCACGGCCGCCCAGCGGTGGAGTGGCGCCTTGAGCAAACTGCAAGCCCGCGCCACGCTGCCGCCCAACAAGGAGCCCTGGCAGGTACAGCTGCAGCAGCCGCTGGACTTCCAACTGCAGCTGCCGGCAGGCAGCCAGCCCCTGCGCGCCAGCACCGGCGCCAGCCAGTTGCAGCTGACCGGCCCCCAGCCCGGCACCGTCACCTTGCAATGGAACCCCTTGCAGTTCAGCCAGGGGGCGGACAAGGCTGTGCAACTGCAAAGCACGGGCACCCTGCAAGGCCTGCCTGTGCGCTGGATACGCGCCTTTCAAAAGCCCGATCCGAGCCAGGCGCAAAAGCACAGCCCGCTCGATTCGGACCTCGTCGTCCAGGGCCGCTGGGACGTCAACACGCAAAACGGCCTCAATGCCAAGCTCGAGATCGAGCGCGCCAGTGGCGATCTGCAGCTGCACACCCAGGGCAGTGCGCCGAAGAACGTGACCTTCCACTCCAGTGGCAAGGAAGGCGCCATCTCCAAGGCCTTCTCGGCAGAGGGCCAGACCGTCATCGCGCGCATCCGCACTGCCAAGGTGGAAGTCACCGTGCAAGACCGCCAGGTGCGCAGCCGCGTGCAGTGGGATTCGGTCAACGCCGGCCAGCTGACGGCCGATGTGCAAACCGCGCTGCAGTACGAAGGCAAGAACTACCTGGGCGCCACTGTGGCCCCCGATGCGCCACTGAGCGGCAGCGTGCAGGCGCAAATGCCCGACCTGGGCATCTGGGCCAGCTTTGCGCCCCCGGGCTGGCGCGTAGCGGGCAGCCTGGCGGCCAATGTGCAGTTGGCAGGCAATCTGCAAGACCCGCGCTGGAGCGGCACCATCACCGCCGACAAGATGCACGTCCAATCGCAGCTGGATGGCGTGGACCTGCGCAACGGCAGCCTGCGTGCACAGCTCAACGGCAATACATTGGAGCTGCAAAGCCTGCACTTTGATGGCGGCGAAGGCAGCCGTGCCCGCATCGCCGGTTACAGCGGCAACCTGACGGCCGCGCCCACCAGCGGCGGTACCCTGGATGCCACCGGCACCATCAGCTGGACCATGCCGCAAAACGGCGCTGCACCCGATATCCGCATGGACATCCGCACCCAGGCCAAGGCCCTGCAGGTGCTGGTGCGTGCCGACCGCCAGGTCAGCGTCTCCGGCCAGGTGCGCAGCCAGCTGCAGCAAGGCCAGATGAGCATCACCGGGGACCTGACCGTGGACCGCGCCAGCATCATGCTGGCCGATGCATCCTCGCCCAAGCTGGGCAGTGATGTCGTGGTCAGCACCAAGGCCAGCCGCGCAGCCGCTGCCGAGAAGGCCAAGCAGGAAGCGGCCAAGGCCGCCCAGGCCAAGCTCGATGCCCCTGCAGGCCAGGTGACACCCGCCAAGCCGCTGATCCTGAACGTCAAGCTCGACATGGGCCACGACTTCGCGCTGCAAGGCTATGGCATCACCACCCGCCTGACTGGCACGCTCAATGTGCAAAGCAGCGGCGGCGCCGGCATCGGCATGCCGCGTATCACCGGCGTCATCAGCACCGAAGAAGGCCGCTACCGCGCCTGGGGCCAGGTGCTGAATGTGGAAACCGGTCTGATCCGCTTCAATGGCCCATACAACAATCCCTCGCTCGATATTCTGGCGCTGCGTCCGAACATCGCTGTGCGGGCGGGTGTGCAGGTCAGCGGCTCGGCACAGGCGCCGCGCGTGCGCCTGTACTCCAACCCCGAAATGCCCGATGCGGAGAAGATCTCCTGGGTGGTGATGGGACGCGACCCAGCCGAAGGTGGCGCCAGCAGCGCACTGATGCAGCAGGCGGCGCTGGCCTTGCTCAGCGGCGGCTCGGGCGAGAGCATCACCGGCAATATTGCCAAGGGCCTGGGCCTGGACGAAATCGGCTTTGGCGGTACCGACCGCGACTCCGCCAGCCTGTCGCTGGGCAAACGCATCTCGCAGGATCTGTACGTGACCTACGAAGCCGGCCTGGCCGGCACCCTGGGCGCGCTCTACATCTTCTATGACTTCACCCGCAATCTGCAGCTGCGCGGCTCCGCCGGTACGACCAGCGCGCTGGATCTGATCTACACCTTGCGGTATGACTGATTGAGCCCCTGAGCCACGGATCGCTTGCAGTGCGCAAGGACATGCCTCCGCCCCGTTGCAAAACGGCGAAGGCATGTTTGTCAGCGGGAAGCCGGGGTTGCAGTTGCCGTTTCTCAGGCAATGCAGGCGTCAATCCTGGGCCATGCCAAAGAATCCAGCACCGGACCAGGGCGCCTCTCCTGCCCCACTGCGCTGGCTCCGCACCCTGGCGGCAACAGGCGCTGGCAACTGTGCCAGGACCTTGGGAAAAGCTCTGCAATAGGCCGTTTGCACGCCGGCCATCTCGGCCAGCTGCCGATAGCTGATCCAGGCGCCCTCGGGCACCGCGCAGGCCACCTGCTGGACCCTCTGCTGCCACTGGTCGCTGAACGCAGGCGCTAGCGCGCGGAATACCGCTATCTCTGCGCCACGGCGGATGGTTCCGCCTCGCAGCACACGGGCAAGCATGCCTCGATCTCGGCCGATATTTGCAACGATCCCCGGCGCCCTGCGCTCCAGCAACCGGCAGGGTTCACAGACAAACGTGATCCAAAGCACCACGTCGCTGCCAATCCGCAGCAGATCTCCGGAAGCAAGTCCCCGGACCGGGAAGTCCACCCGCAGATTCTCCCTAAGAGTGCCGTCCGCTAAATACCAGCGCCGGTAGGCACCGTTGTCTGCGATCAGCAGTTGCCGGGGAGACAGAAGGGACGCATGGCGATCCTCTGCCAGGCCATAGCCGCCGATGGCCTGGGCCTCCGCCACCGATCGCGGCTCAGGCGCCTTGCCGACTCTGACGTACAGCGCTTGCAGGGAACCGATGGATTGCCAGCGGTCGTTCAATGCCGTCAACGTGGGGAGTGGGGTGGAAGGAAAAGGAAACATGCTGTGAAATTTTGCGCTTCCGCAGGAGTTTGCCTGGAGTCGCGACTTTTTACAGCCCAGGCAGACCCCTGCGCTGAGGGGCATCCTGTGTGCGGATCAACGCATCGGATGCCGTCCCCCGCCAGATTGGCTGCGAGGCTCGGCAAGTCCTCTACAATAGGCCGCTGTCCCTCTCCGTAGTTCAGGGGGTCGCCACAGAGGGGAAATGCGCTCACGGTATCAATTCCGTATCACTGCAATAACCCCTCATTGCATGATAGCTGTCGCACTTTACACCCGTATGCACCCCGGGTGATTCTCCTAACAGACCACAGATTCCGGCAACGGTCAATCGAGCGCATCCATATCTGCTGATTTCCAGACTCATTTATACTGTATACATGCACAGTATTTTACAGCCCCTCAACTTTGATGCGAGCTCCATGGTTCTTCCTGTGGCGGGCAGCACTGTGCGCGCCGGCTTCCCAAGCCCTGCAGATGACTGGAGCCAGGAGCGAATCGACCTCACCAAGCTCCTGATACCTCATCCCGCTTGCACATTCTTGGTCAAGTCGGGCGGGCTATCGATGAAGGACGCCGGCATCGATGATGGCGACCTCTTGGTGGTCGACCGCTACATGAAGCCAGAGCACAAGTCCATTGTGGTGGCAGTAGTGGACAACGACTTCACCGTCAAATACCTTTTCAAGCGCGGTGGCCGCATCAAGCTGCAAGCGGCCAACCCCACCTTCCCTGACATCAGCATCAGCGACGAGCAGACGTTGGAGATCTGGGGCGTTGTCACCTGCAGCATCAAGCGCTTCGTCAAGGTGTGAACATGTATGCACTGGTCGACGGGAACAACTTCTACGTTAGCTGCGAGAGGGCGTTTCGCCCAGCGCTCAACCGCTGCCCAGTGGTGGTACTGAGCAACAACGACGGATGCGCCATTGCACGGAGCAACGAAGCCAAGGACCTGGGCATCAAGATGGGCGCACCCTATTTCCAGATCAAGCACCTGGAGATCACTAAGGGGCTCGTGGCGCTGTCAGCTAACTTTGCCCTGTATGGGGACATGAGCGAGCGAATGATGAGCCTGGCGGCCGGCCTTGGCCCGGAACAAGAGATCTACAGCATTGACGAGAGTTTCATCACGCTAGACGGCGTGCGAAATGTGACCCGTCGTGCCTGGGCCATCCGGGACCGTATAGCTCGCGGAGTAGGCATCCCCTGCGGGATTGGCATTGGCAAAACTAAGACCCTGGCCAAGCTCGCTAATGCGATTGCGAAGGATGCGGAACGCAAGCCAGGCAGCTACCCGGGGCACCTGGCACGCGTATGCAATCTGGAGGAGATCTCCCGCAGCGAGTTGCAGACGATCCTAGAGCAGACCCACGTTGGCGCGGTGTGGGGCATTGGCAAGCGAATTAGCAACCAGTTGAACGAGGCGGGCATCGCCAATGTGTGGCAGCTCACACAGGCCGATCTGGGCACCATACGCCGGCGCTGGTCGGTGGTCTTGGAGCGCACCGTGCGCGAACTGCGCGGCGAGAGCTGCATCGCCCTGGAGGATGCCCCGCCCCCTAAGAAAATGATCGCCTGCACCAGGTCGTTTGGCCATCCAGTGGAGGATCTCGGCCCTTTGATTGAGGCAGTGAGCGAATACGGCAGCCGTGCGGCCGAGAAGCTGCGGCGTCAGCGCGGCTTGGCCGGCCAAGTGCAGGTGTTTGCACATACCAGCCCATTCCGGCCTGGTCCGCGCTACAGCCGCTCCATCATTGTGCCGCTGCTGCGGCCGACAGCGGACACCGCGTTGATCGTCCGCAGCGCCGTCGACGGGTTGAAGCGGATCTATGAAGACGGATACCAGCTGATCAAAGCCGGGGTGATTCTGCTCGATATCAGTGATGGCACCATTCAGCAATGCGAGTTGGACATGGGCGAGGCCTCCAAGGATCGCAGCGCCCTCTATGGTGCGTTGGACAAGATCAACATGCGCTACGGGCGCGGCACCTTGCACTTGGCCTCAACCGGCGTAGAGCCTGTAAATGCCCGCTGGGAGATGAGACAAGAACGGCGCACCCCACGCTATACAACCAACATCGAAGAGATTCCGGTAGTGCGGTGTTGACACAGCGAAAAAATTTTAACCATTGGGAATCTAGACGTATCATGTAACCGAACGTCAGGGAAAGTGACTAGACTGCATCGTTTTTCTTGATTTATTCTGCTATGTCATCAATGTGGGATAGGTTAAAACCAATGGCAACACAAAGTAAACGTCATAATTTCTCTAAGTCGGTTATCAATACATTAGCCGAGCGGGTTACATATCGTTGTTCTAGGCCAGATTGCGATGTTTCGACTATCGGTCCAGCCCAAGACGGTGGGACTTCAAATACGGGGACAGCTGCTCACATCACTGCAGCTTCACCGGGTGGCCCACGTTATGATCCAACATTGACTCCAGAGCAGAGAAAGTCTGCAGAAAACGGCATTTGGCTTTGTGCAATTCACGGTCGTGAAATTGATTCAGACAAAACACGTTACTCAGTTGATGAATTAAAACAATGGAAATCATCAGCTGAAAGCAACGCTTTATTTAGACAAAATAAGCGACAGCCAAGGGAAGAAGATGCTGCCAATTTGCTTAAATTAGCTGCCGGAGCACAACCTAAAGCTTATGTTCCTACAGGCATCAAAAACGTTCACCTTGGCATAAAGGAATTGCTACACGACTTAGACCCAAGATTAGACATATCTACATCTTACAATGATGGCATCACTTCATATAGAGTAGGAAGTGTTAAAGAACCCGTTTCATTGAATTTTAATATTGCCGGCCAATTTGACCCAGATGATCTCGATAAACAATTCAAGCAACTTCGGGATCACGGAGCCCCTATTAAATTAGAAAACGTAAGACTGGACGTTTCTGGATCAGCAGCCGTAAAGTCGATTCTGGATGAAGCTACACGCGGAAAATTCATCATTGAGCCGGTTGCAAAAATTGGTGAGGTAAATATGCTGCTCACCAGCATTGACGGAAATACCAATATTGAGTACCCAAGACTACCATGCACTCACCAAGCGGGCGATGTAAGCGGCACATTTAAATGGGAGCTTTTCGAGAAACTATTGACATTCCAAGCAACTGTCGCTCGAACCTCACCGCCATTACAATTAATTGCCAATATAGATTTAAAGTCATGGAATGGCAAGAGTTTATTCAAACTCCCCAACTTTGACAAACTTTTTAAATTTGTGAAGCTATGCGCAAATTCGTGCACAGTAAAAATAGATATCGAACTGGCCAACCACCCCACATTAAATATTCCTAGTTTCAGCTGGGACAAGGAAAATTTAATTAGAGACACACTCACTACACTCACTTTTTTATCACATTTAAAAACTGTTGCTCAATTTTCCAATAAAGATCTAACAGTAGATTTCAGCTCGCCCATTCCCGAAGAAGAAGTTAAAAAAATATATAAGCTTGGAGAGTTTTATGCATTGAACGGGAAATGCGACAAGTCTGTACAATTGACTATTGGAATGTATATGAATTCGAACGCAAATAAACTTCAAATCGGCATTCAAAACAGGAATAATATACAAGCATTACATCCGCCTGTTGAAATTTCTGTTTTTGGTGAAAATTTTTCAACTCCTCCAGCTGACATAAAATTAACGGAAGCAGAAGTAGAGTTGATACGGCAGCCAGGTAATTCTCTAACAGCAAAAATTACCTCGACTGCCGGCAGTTTTATAGAAATCACACCTATCAATAATTTAATCAAAAACTAATGCGGCATTCTGATTTTTGATAAAGCTGCATCGTTGTGCGAAGGTCTGTAAGTATTGGATCTTTCGAGCGTCTTCTTTGACGCTGTCTCGTAGATCCAGAACAGCGAGTCCAGTATCTCCGTCGAGCGCGATGGCTGCATCGCCCACGCTGCCGGCGCCGGCATCGAGGTGCCCTCCACCGTCACTTGCGCCGGCGGCGCAGGCGGCACGCTTTGTGACGATGCGCACCCCGCAAGTGCCATTGCCAACGCACTTGCGCAGGCGATCAGCTTCCAGCTTCTCTGCATCTCTCTCTCCTGATAGTTTGGTGTCGACGGCCGCAATCGCGGCCTGGTTGAGATCGGTGGCGCGCTGCACCAGGCGCGCTACCTCACGGGCGGCCGTAGCCTGCTCGCTCAGCTGCTCTGCATGGCTTTGCCGGATCTGCGCGATGGCAGTGTCCTTGGCCTGCAGCTGGCTGTCTGTGCGCCAGGCGTGCAAGGTCCAGCCACCTGCGAGGCCCGCCAGCGCGATGGCTGCGGCCGCAAGAATGGTGCGCTCCAAGGTCATGATGTGAGCACCTCCGCAATGGCGCTAGCCACCCGGTGCATGTTGCTCTGCAGCTGCACCAAGTCAGCCTGGTTGCTGATGAAGCAAAGCTCTGCAATCAGGCCACCTGCCGACACAAAGCCCAGCTTTCTGCGTGCGCTGGCCGACTGGTCGATATAACCCGCGTCACCACGCACCCGCAAACTCAGTACGGCCGACACGGCAAAGCTGATGCGCTGCGCCAGATCCCGGTGCTTAGGCAGCGCAATCGTCTCCACTCCCGTGGCTTGGGGGTTGGTAGATGCGTTGAGGTGAATCTCCAGCGCGACCGCACCATGACGAATCAGATTGATCGCGGTGGCCAGCGGCTGGTTATCGCGGCCCTCGCCATCAGTCCAGACCCGGTGGCCGAGCTGCCGCAGCTCAGCGGCTACCAGGTTGCGCATATCCACCGCAATCTCGGCTTCAGTGTGGCCGTGCGCTACCGCGCCCGGGTCGGTGTTGCTGTGCCCAGCAGTAATGACAAATTCCATAAAACGAACTCCTTGCGCGCGTAGCGCATTTGTGTGGCGAAGCCATGGGGTTAAGGGGTAGGGAGGGATTCCGGGGGCTATGGCGCGTCTGGCGCGGCATGCTTGCCCGAGGCGGCGCGCTGCACGGTCTTTGCAGCCTGCTGGGCGCGCATGGCAGCGGCCTGCACCTCGCTGGCGGCCAGCTCAACCGCCGCGCTGCTGCCTGCAGCTGCATTGGCCGCTGTGCGCGCTGAATCAGCAGCGGCCTCTGTCTTGCCGGTCAGCAGATCCAGGCGCACCCCGTAGGCAGACTGCAAGCGCCCCACCTCGGCCTGGCCGCGCTCTCGCTCGTTGGCAACGCCAATCCAGTAACCGGTGGTGGCGCCACACCAGAAAGTGCCGCCCACAATGACTGTCATCGCGCCAATGGATTTGGCCCAGCGCCAGGCGCTGCGTGCGGCTGGACTGCACTGGATCAGATCGCCGAAATTGGTATTGCTCATCGTTGTGACCTCAGTTGTTGCACCTCCGTGCGTAGCGCCTGGATCTCTCCGCGCTGGGCCTCGATCTGCCGGGCCTGGCTGTCGATGGTTTGTTGCAGGCTTTTGATCTCCCCCTGCAGCAGACCGAGAGATGCGGTCAGCTCGTTACGCTCTTTGGCGAATGAGTCAGCGCGCAAGGTCAATTCGCGGTTGGTTTCGCGCAGGTCCTGCGCAATGGCTTTCCACTCGTCAATTGCCTGCACGCTGCCAGCGCTGTCCGCGTCCTCCAGCTTTTGCTTGCCGCGCTCCCGCCAGATCCAGTAAGTCACCACGGCCGCAAGTGCCAGGGCAGAACCAAGCTGGGACTTGGCGGCTTCGAATAATTGGGTGAAGTCCATGCCGCCTCTTTCGGACAATAAAAAAGCCCGCCGAAGCGGGCACAGCCAAGGTGGGGCCAGCGGCCTGTTAGAACAGGCCTGCAGGCTCATCCTTAGGATTCCAGTTGTAGATAACCAGCTCTCCACGCTCCACCGCTTTCCCCCCACCGCCCACCGTGTACTCGATGCTCAGCGACTCCATTGCAAAGTCTTTGAAGCACTCGCGGATGTCGGGATGGTCATTGATGCTGAGCACTGCCTTGCCCTTGATGGCCTTGAGTTTGCGCGCCATGAGTTGGTACTGATCCCAGGCAAATGGAACCCCATAGCCCTCGGTTTGCCAGTAAGGTGGGTCCAGGTAGAACAGGCTGTGCGCCCGGTCGTAGCGGTCCAGGCAAGCAGCCCAGTCAAGCTGCTCGATGGTGACCCCGGCCGCAAGCCGCAGATGTACTGCAGACAGGTTTTCTTCGATCCTCAGCAGGTTCACCACAGGTGCCGTGGTGGCCGTGCCAAAGGTCTGGCCCGTCACCTTGGCGCCGAAGCAATGCTGCTGCAGGTAGAAGAAGCGCGCAGCGCGCTGCACGTCCGTCAAGGTCTCAGGCCTGGTCTCCTGCAGCCACTTGAACACCTGGCGGCTGGAGAGCGCCCATTTGAACTGGCGCACAAACTCCTCCAGGTGGTGCGTCACCACCCGGTAGAGGTTGACCAGGTCGCCGTTGACATCGTTGAGCACCTCCACATCGGCAGGCGCACGGGCAAAGAACACAGCCGCACCGCCTGCGAAGACTTCGACGTAGCAGCTGTGCGGGGGAAAGCGTTTTAGAAGTAGATCGACCAGGCGGCGCTTACCGCCTATCCAGGGCACGATTGGGGTTGCCATTGTTGGCCTCCGTCAATGGCACTCTGTGGCGCTCTGGTGTGGGGCTATCTGCCCTCAAACAGTTCAAAGCCCCACAGCGGGGGCACTTGATATTCAGGAGGGAGTACACCCCCTCCCCTAGCTTGCGGCCGCAGCTGCCGCATCGGATGTCGTTCATTGCAAGGAAGTTTCGGTAAATGAAACTCCGGTTAGACTATCGCCGCTCTCGCGAGAGTGGCGTGGCCCTGGCCGGACTTGCAGGCTTGATCTGCGGGAATGGGTCCTGGCGCGGTGTTACCGCACTGCACCAGGTCGCCCCGTCTTTTGTCGTGCGAGCGCCAAATCAATGGCGCTGGCCAGAGTTGCTACAGCGCCTGGGCTGCGCGGAAAGCCTCCTCCAGCTTGGCCGGGGTATCCAGGCCAATGCCAGCGCCAAACATCAGCACATGCGGGTTGTCACTATCCCAGGTTGAAGCCCGGAAATACAAACCAGCCTCGTACTTCGCATCCTCATCATCCATACCCGCAATCAGCGTCTCCACGTCCGCCTCAGTAACCCGCAGGTTTCGGTAGATGTAGACCAGCCCCTGCGTGCGGGAAATGGTGATCCGTGCCGCGTCTCGAGCAGCCTTCTCTGCAGCCAGGCGGTCGGCCTCCAGCTGGGCCAGTTCCTCAGAGCTTAGCGGCACGACAGCCCACTGTTGCAAGAAGCCACCCTCACCCTCTACGGGAGGTAGCTCTACGGTCTTATGCGTGGTCGCATCAAACGCTGGCTGTGGCTGATCCACAACCTGAGCGTATTGCTCAAGGGGGACGAACGGATCAGGAAACACTGTCAAGGGGTGGCGCTGCATGATTGCAGCTTGAGTCAGACCCCATTCATTCGTAGTTGTGTCGATGTACATGTTGATCCTCAGTTTGCAGCGTTCCCCATACGGGTGCCTGGGGATATCCAGGTGGTTAGGCTTGCCCCGTCCACGTAGTAGCCGGCTGCCTGGCCTTCTCCCGGCTGATAGATCTGAATCAAGGTGTAGTTACCGGAGGCTGTGCCCGAAGCGCCCGAAGCCCCCGGCATTCCTATGGCGCCGCCACTGCCTCCTCGGCCTCCGGTGGAGCTGCCAATGCCGCCAGTGGATGCACCGCCAAGCGTCTCAGTCCGGCCATAGTCACCCGATACTGCGCTCACCATCGATACCGCACCCGAATCAGTAAAGCCTGCTCCCGCCCCGCCATCGCCACCTGCTCCAGAGGCGAAGTAGCTGGGAGAGTTTGGATTCTGAATGCGCAAAGATCCGCCCCTGCCGCCTCTGCCGCCACCTCCGAAAATGATGCCGCCTGCGTTGTCAATCCGTATGCGTTTTCGGGTATAGATCGCGGTGCCACCGTTGATCACTCCTCCTATACGCCCCTGATTGATGAGGGTCACACAGTCGTCAGGGACGTTAGAAATGACAAGCCCTGCCACATCAACACCAGGATTGATGGTGCAGAAGATTGGCCCCGTGCCATTCCATCCACGCGCACGGGCCAGAGCCGCTATATCGGGACTGCGGACAGTGGCTGCGATAGAAATGTATGTGCTTCCCCAGCTCATGATGATGCGACCGGCAATCATGCTGTGTGCTTTCCGCCAATGAACAGGTTCCACATATTGTTCCCCCCGAATTCACCAATCAATGCCACCGTCAGAAGTTCATTCACACCCAGTTGCAGCCCCGGCGCACCTGTAGGCAATTTGATGTTGTTGCTGCTGAAGCTGAAGGAATAACTTCCGCGCTGCATCAAACGCAGTGTGAGCTGGTCACCAGGACCGCGCGGTGCGCGAACACTTATCGAGACATTTGACGCTGGCTCGATCCACCAAATAGTGGCGACTTCGGGGTCAACATTGCATGCGCCCGCGGTAATGGTTGCAAGAGTCCAGTTTTCAATCAGCGAACGGGCACCCAAAATTCGCTGCCACGGCCCCCACGCGGCATCGTGCAGTTGTCGCTCGAAAACCCACCCCTGGTAACCCGTGGAAAGCGTCTGCGATGCACGCTGTGTGACTCGACCAACGGCCAAAGTCGAGCCGAATGTAAACACATTCCACCAATTGACTGTAGGGTGTCCTGGCGGCCAATCCGCGCCAGAGCCAGTCGTATCGCTGTATGCCGCCCACTGGCCAATTGGCGCATGTTGATTTCCACACAGAAGTGACCCACTAACCCCCAGGATTTCCATCTAATTCTGACCCACGCACTAACCCTAGCCTGCAGCTATGTTGAGCAGCAGGAGACCAGGAGTGATAGACGTGGCAATCC
>NZ_CAXYJV010000021.1:0-19288 GCF_964277875.1 uncultured Comamonas sp. | reverse complement strand
CTATTATATAGCATCAAGCGCTTCAAACTTGGCGACCCTACGGGGATTCGAACCCCGGTACTCACCGTGAAAGGGTGATGTCCTAGGCCTCTAGACGATAGGGTCAAAACCTAAGAACCGATTTCTCGTTTCCGATAATCTTTGGTGGAGGTAAACGGGATCGAACCGATGACCTCTTGCATGCCATGCAAGCGCTCTCCCAGCTGAGCTATACCCCCCCGTATCGGCAAGTTTTACAATTACTTGTTGCTGCTCACCGAAGACTCGAATTATAGGGCGTATTTCAGCGCTTTTGCAGTCTTTCGATAATTTTTTCACGACCGAGTAATGCAAGCACTGCGTCCACCGACGGCGTATGGGCGGTACCCACCGCCAAAACACGCACCGGCATCGCCAGTTGGGGCATCTTCATGCCGTGTGTCTTGAGCACTTGCTTGAAGCCGGCGCTGATCGCTTCCTTGCTCCAATCACCTGCTTGCAGCACCTGCAGCAGCTCGTCGATCACCGGAATGATCTCGGGCGTTACATGGGCAGCCAGGTCTTCCGCACTGGGCTGCACGTCCTTGTAGAACACTTGGGCCCATTGCGCCAGGTCTACCAGGGTGTCGCAGCGGTCTTTGAACAATGCACAGATGCGTGGCAGGCGGCCATCACCGACGGTGATGCTGTCCAGGCCCAGGTTCTTCAGGAACGGGGTCAGCATGGCTGCCAGTTCGTCATCGGGCGTCAGCTTCATGTGCTGGGCATTGACCCAGCGCAGCTTGGCCTCGTCGAACTGGCCGGCGCTGCGGCCCAGGTGGTCCAGGTTGAACCATTCCAGGAACTGCTGGCGCGAGAAGATTTCGTCATCGCCGTGGCTCCAGCCCAGGCGCGCCAGGTAGTTCACCATGGCATCGGCCAGGTAGCCTTCGTCGCGGTACTGGGTCACCGCCTTGGCGCCATTGCGCTTGCTCATCTTCTCGCCCTGCTCATTGAGCACGGTAGGCAGGTGGGCAAACACCGGCACATCGGCGCCCAGCGCTTCGAAGATGTGGATCTGGCGGGGCGTATTGTTGACATGGTCGTCACCCCGGATCACGTGGGTGATGGCCATGTCCATGTCATCGACGCAGACGCAGAAGTTATAGGTCGGCGTGCCATCGGGACGGGCGATCACCAGGTCATCCAGCTCCGAGTTCTGGAACTCGATGCGGCCCTTGCACTTGTCTTCCCAGGCGACCACGCCAGTCAGCGGGGTCTTGAAGCGCAGCACGGGCTTGACGCCTTCGGGTACCGGCGGCAGCACCTTGCCCTCTTCGGGGCGCCAGGTGCCGTCATAGCGGGGCTTTTCCTTGTTGGCCATCTGCTTTTCACGCAGCGCGTCCAGCTCTTCCATGCTCATGTAACAAGGGTAGACGGCACCCTTCTCTTGCAGGGTGGCCAGCACTTCCTTGTAGCGGTCCATGCGCTGCATCTGGTAGAACGGGCCCTCGTTGGGGTCCAGCTGCAGCCAGGCCATGCCTTCCAGAATCACATCGACGGAGGCCTGGTTGGAACGCTCCAGGTCGGTGTCTTCGATGCGCAGGATGAAATCACCCTGGTTGGCGCGTGCGAAGGCCCAGGGGTAGAGGGCCGAGCGGATGTTGCCCAGATGGATAAAGCCGGTCGGCGATGGGGCAAAACGGGTACGTACTTTGGTGCTCATGTCAGGGTATCCAGGCCGCGCAACAGGTCGGCTTTCAAATCATCCAGGTGTTCCAGGCCAACGGAAATGCGGATCAGGCCCTGGCCCACGCCTGCGGACTGGCGCTGCTCTTCGGTCAGGCGGCCATGCGAGGTGCTGGCCGGATGGGTGATCGTGGTCTTCACATCACCCAGGTTGGCCGTGATCGAGCACAGCAAGGTGCTGTCGATCACGTGGAAGGCTTGGGCGCGCAGCTGCTCCGCACCCTCACCCACCACGTCAAAGGCCAGTACCGCCCCGCCCATGCCGTTTTGCTGGCGCATCGCCAGCGCATGCTGCGGGTGGCCTTCCAAGCCAGGGTAGTACACCCGGGCGACCTTGGGATGCGACTCCAGCCAGCGTGCCAGCTCCAGCGCTGCGGCGCTTTCCGCCCTCACCCGCAGGGCCAGGGTCTCCAGCCCCTTCATCACCACCCAGGCGTTGAACGGAGAAAGGTTCAGTCCACCGCTGCGCAGGAAGGTGCCCATGACCTTGTCGACCAGCGCGACTGTGCCGCAGACGGCGCCTGCCATCACGCGGCCCTGGCCATCGAGGAACTTGGTGCCCGAATGCACCACCAGATCAGCGCCGAGCTTGGCCGGTTGCTGCAGCACGGGCGTGGCAAAGCTGTTGTCCACCGCCAGCAATGCGCCATGCGCATGGGCGATCTCAGCCAGCGCGGCGATGTCGCACAGGTCGGTCAGCGGATTGGTCGGCGTCTCGGCAAACAGCATGCGCGTATTGGGCCGGATCGCCGCCTTCCAGGCCTGCACATCGGTTTGCGGCACAAAGCTGGTCTCCACGCCAAAGCGGGCCATCTCGGTACCCAGCAGCTTGATCGTCGATCCGAACATGGACTGCGAGCAGATCACATGGTCGCCCGTCTTCAGCACGGTCAGGGCCACCAGCAAGATGGCGGACATGCCGGTCGAGGTGGCGATCGCACACTCGGTACCTTCCATCGCCGCCAGGCGGCGCTCAAAGCTGGTCACCGTCGGGTTGCCGGTGCGGGTGTAGGTGTAGCCTTCTTCGAGCGCGGCAAAGCGGCGCGCGGCCGTCTCGGCATTGGGTTGCACAAAGCTGCTGGCCAGGTACAGGGCTTCACTGTGTTCGCCCCACTGGCTGCGCTCGATCGCCTCACGGACCGCCAAGGTATCAGGGTGCAGGCCTGGCGGCAATTTCTTTTCAGTCATTCTTCTTCCCTAGCAGTGCGCAGACCGCCATCAAGTCGCATCGGTCACATCGGCATTGCGCAGCGACAGACGCGAGGTATCGAGATCGTCCTCTTCGGTGGTGACACGGCCTTCATTGACCTGCGAGATGCCTTCAGGCGTGATGCCGGTCACATAGATGCCATCGAAACACGAAGCCTCGAAGCCATGCACGCCGGTATTGAGCTTGCCCACGGCGTTCTTCATGCCATCGACGTCCTGGTAGATCAGCGCATCGCAGCCGATGTACTGGCGGATCTCTTCGAGGCTGCGGTCATGGGCCACCAGCTCCTTGGCGGTAGGCATGTCGATGCCGTAGACGTTCGGGAAGCGCACCGGTGGCGCAGCGCTGGCCAGATAGACCTTGTTGGCACCAGCGTCGCGCGCCATCTGCACGATTTCCTTGGAGGTCGTACCACGCACGATGGAGTCATCGACCAGCAGCACATTGCGGCCCTGGAACTCGCTGCCGATGGCATTGAGCTTCTGGCGCACCGATTTCTTGCGCGCACCCTGGCCCGGCATGATGAAGGTACGGCCCACATAGCGGTTCTTGACGAAGCCTTCGCGGTAGGGCTTGCCCAGCAGCTGGGCCAGCTGCATGGCGCTGGGGCGGCTCGATTCAGGGATCGGGATCACCGCATCGATCTCGTTGGGCGGCACCATCGAGATCACGCGCTTGGCCAGCGTCTCACCCAGGTTCAGACGTGCCTGGTAGACCGACATGCCATCGAGCACCGAATCCGGGCGGGCCAGGTAGACAAACTCGAAGATGCAGGGGTGCAGGCTGGGGTTTTCGGCGCACTGCTCAAAAGTCAGCGAGCCATCGTCGCCGATGAACACGGCTTCGCCAGGCGCAATATCACGATCCAGTTGCTGCATCGTGCCTTCCAGCGCCACCGATTCGCTGGCCACCATGACCGTGCCATCGGCGCCACGGCCAATGCACAGCGGGCGGATGCCATTCGGATCGCGGAAAGCCACCACGCCGTGACCGGCAATCAGTGCGATCACGGCGTAGGAGCCCTGTACACGCTTGTGCACCGCACGGATGGCGTTGAACACATCCTGCTTTTGCAGCGGGATGCCATGGGTGGCGCGCTCGAGCTCATGGGCGAACACGTTGAGCAACACTTCCGAATCGCTCTCGGTATTGGTGTGGCGGTGGTCGGTGGAGAACAGCTCCTTGCGCAGCTGCACGGCATTGGTCAGATTGCCGTTGTGCACCAGCACGATGCCAAACGGTGCATTGACGTAGAAAGGCTGGGCTTCCTCTTCGCTGTAGGCATTGCCTGCGGTGGGGTAGCGCACCTGGCCCAGGCCGACATTGCCCGGCAATGCCCGCATATTGCGGGTACGGAACACATCCTTGACCATGCCTTTGGCCTTGTGCATGAAGAACTTGCGCCCCTGCTGGGTTGCAATGCCTGCTGCATCCTGTCCACGGTGTTGCAGCAGCAACAGCGCGTCATAGATCAATTGATTGACCGGCGTGCTACTGACGACTCCGACGATTCCACACATATTGAGCGTTCCAAAAACGTTAACGCGGCTCAGCCGCGATGCGTGCACCAGCCTCGGTGAGCTGGTCCACCAGTGAAGACCAATGTCTTCCCATTTCCTGCGGCATCCATGGCCGCAACACTGACACTGCCGACACCAGATGCGGTGCGAAGACTGAAGTGTTCCAGATTTGCGATTCCCGCATCGATGTCAGCATGAAAACCAGAGCGATCAACACAAGTAGTAACACCCCACGCAAGGCACCAAAAAGCGCGCCCAGCGTGCGGTCAAAGGGCCGCAAACCCACTATCTGAACCAGCTTGCCGATGATGCGGATCACCAGACCCAAGCTGAAGATGGCGGCAACAAAGACGATCACAAGACCTGCGGCTATGCGCACGCCCTCGTCCATCTCCTGCATCGGCAACCACATGCCGACCTGTGCGCCCCACAGCCGTGCGGCAAAAAACGCCAGCACCCAGCTGATCAGCGACAGCACCTCGAACACCAGACCGCGCAAGGCGCCGATCAGCACCGATCCCACCAGAATCAAGACAAACACCCAGTCCAGTGCCGACATGTCAATGCTCCGTCCACAAGGACCCGGGCGCGGCGGCCAAGGCCGGCACCCGGCAAAGGGTGCTAGGCGATGGCCAGGCGCGGTAGAAAAGTGTCACAACGGAACGCAGAGGCCAGCAGCGCCAGCCTTACAGCGGCAGCAGCGCAGCTGGCAGGCCCTGGGCACGCACCTTGGCTGCGGCACTGTCGGCCTCTTCCTTGCTGTTGAAAGGACCCACGCGCACACGGATGCGGGTGCCCGATGCCGTCTTCACCGACTGGGTAAACGCGGGCACGCCGGCCATCTGCAGCTTGGCACGCACCTCGGCGGCCTTGCTCTCTTCGGCAAACGCGCCTACCTGGATCGCATAGCGGCTGGTGGCTGCTGCCGGCTTGGCTGCGGGCGCAGCCGCTGGTGCTGCTGCAGGCGCGCTGGCGGTTCGGCCCTCCATCATCGCACGCACCCGGTCGGCCTCATCATCGCGCTTGGGCTTGGCGGGTTCTGCCGGCTTGGGCTTGGGCTCTTCCTTGGGCTTGGCCTCAGGTTTGGGCTCAGGCTTGGGTTCGGGTTTGGGAGCCGGCTTGGGCTCTGGCTTGGGTTCTGGTTTGGCTGCAGGCTCTGGCTTGGCTGCAGGCTCGGGTTTGGCAGCCGCCGCCGGCTTGTCAGCGGGTTTGTCGGCGGGCTTGCTGGCAGCAGCGGTGGCAGCTGCTGCTGCCGCAGCGGCAGTAGCGCCCGCTGCTGCCGGAGCCGTGGCGGCCTGGCTGGCCGCATTGCTTCTCGCACCAACGATTTCCTCGCCCGCATCCAGGCCATTGTCATTGCCCGAATGGCTGCCATGCGGCGCTGCAGCGTTCGACGCAGGCGGCACAGCCAGCGCAGCGACACGCTCGCGGTCCGGAATCTCAATCGAGGCATTGACCGGCACAGGGCGTGGCTGCGTGTCAAACAGCATCGGAAAACCGATGATGGCCGCCAGCACCAGCACCGTGGCACCGATCAGGCGATGGCGCGCGCGGCGCCGCATGGCCTCCACGCTTTCGGCAGGATTGCTGCGCGGCGCACGAATGACGCGCGGGCTCTCCGCTTCCTGTTGCTTTTTACCGGGCCATCGAAGATTGAAAATTGCCATGGACGATTGGAGGTCGAGCTTGAAAAATGCGGCTGCGGAGCGCCCCGCCTGGGGCCGCCATCAGTTCAGGTGCTTGGCATCGAGCCGTGGCACCCCATCCTTCAACACCCCGCCTACCGTGTAGAACGAGCCGAAAACGACGATTCTATCAGCGGGCCCCGCCGCTTCGACAGCCGCCTGGAATGCGGCCATCGGGTCAGGGTAACAAGCTGTAGCCACTTCGCGGCGCTGGTCCGACAGCAGGTGCACCGCATTCCATTTGGACTGCAGATCCACCGCCTTCTCGGCGCGGTCGGTGGGCAGATCGCAGAAATACCAGCGGTCCACCAGAGGGCCTACCTTGCGCAGCATCGGCGTCAGGTCCTTGTCATGCATGGCGCCAAAGACGGCATGGGTGGTGGGGAAGTAGCCCATCGCATCGAGGTTGGCGGTCAAGGCCGCAATCGCATGCGGATTGTGCGCCACATCCAGCACCAGGGCCGGCTGGCCGGGCACGATCTGGAAGCGGCCTGGCAGCTCGACCATCGCCAGGCCATTGCGCACGGCCTGGGCGGTGACCGGCAGCACCTGGCGCAGTGCCTCATAGGCGGCCAACACGCCGGAGGCATTGACCAGTTGGTTGGCCCCGCGCAGCGCCGGGTAGGCCATGCCAGCATAGCGGCGGCCCCGCCCTGCCCAGCTCCACTGCTGCTTGTCGCCTTCATAGTTGAAATCGCGGCCAAAGCGCCACAGGTCTGCGCCAATGCTTTGCGCATAGTCGATCACGCTTTGCGGCGGCACCGGGTCGCTGACGATGGCCGGTTTGCCCGGGCGCATGATGCCGGCTTTTTCGCGGCCAATCGATTCGCGGTCAGGGCCCAGCAGGTCCATATGGTCCAGATCGATGCTGGTGATGATCGCGCAGTCCGTGTCGATCATATTGGTGGCGTCGAGCCGGCCGCCCAGGCCGACCTCCAGAATCGCCACATCCAGCTTGGCCTGGCTCAGCAGGCGCAGAATCGCCAGGGTGGTGAACTCGAAATAGCTCAGCGAGATCTCGGGCGCCTGCAGGCGGGCCGCTTCGACCGCCTCGAAATGCGGCAGCAGATCGGCCGCGGAGACAATCTCGCCATGCACACGGCAGCGCTCTTCGAAATGCACCAGGTGGGGCGACGTGAACACACCAGGGCGGTAGCCGGCTTCCAGCGCCACCGCTTCCAGCATGGCGCAGGTCGAGCCCTTGCCATTGGTGCCCGCCACCGTGATCACCGGGCAGGCAAAGCGCAGCGCCAAGCGCTCGGCCACGGCCTTGACGCGGGTCAGCCCCATGTCAATGGTTTTGGGATGAATCTGCTCGCAGTGGCTCAGCCACTGGTCCAAGGTATCGAAACGGGTTTGCATGGGACCAGATTGTCGCGTAATTGCGGCTGTGTCATCATTGTTGCCCATGAGTAACCACACCATCGCCGTCTACGGCATCCCCAACTGCAGCACCGTCAAAAAAGCCCGCACCTGGCTCGATGCGCACGGCGTTGCGTACCAGTTCCACGATTTCAAGAAAGCCGGCGTACCGGCCAGCCATTTGCCCGACTGGATCGCGAAGGCCAGCTGGGAAAAATTGGTCAACCGCCAAGGCACCACCTGGCGCAAGCTGGACCCCGCGGTGCAGCAGACCGTGGCGGATGCCGAAAGCGCCAGTGCGCTGATGATTGCCAATCCCAGCGTCATCAAGCGCCCCGTGGTGGAATGGGGTGATGGCTCCGTCACCGTGGGCTTTGATGAGGCGGTCTGGAGCAGCAAGATCGCGTAGCGGATGCAGATGGGGACTTTGCCGCGTTGACAGGCGCTTTACGCTGCGACATGGCGCAGATACACGGCAGGGGCAGCATCTGCGCATGCTGAACTAAATGCCTGCGGCGCAGTCTTAGATATTTGTGCATGTGGTGTAAAGCGTGTCGCCGAGTCCTGGCACTCGCGCGTTGAGCACCCAGCTACTTATTGCTTTTTTGGAGGCATTCATGCCACATCTGCTCTCGGCCCGCCTGCTTGTGCTGGCTGCCATGTCCACCATGGCGGCAGCCAGCCCCTCGGTCTGGGCCCAAAATTACGCGCCTTCGCCTGATCCCTTCTTGCCCCAGCAAGCGCCTGGCGCACAGCCACCGCTGCCTGCGGGCGAGCAGCCTTATGGCCGCGTGCTGTCGGTCACGCCAGCCTACCGCCAGGTCAACACCCCACAAACCGTCTGCAATGACCAGCAGATCTATACCGGCCAGCGCACCTCCGGCGTGGGCGCCCTCACCGGCGCCGTCGTTGGTGGTTTGCTGGGCAATGGCATTGGCCATGGTTTTGGCCGGGCTGCGGCCACCGGCGCGGGCGTGATCGCCGGCTCGGCGATTGGCAACCAGCTCGAAGGCGGCACCCCCAGCTACCAAACGGTACGGCAATGTGCCAACCAGTACACCACGCAAAACCAGCCCGATGGCTACAACGTGGAGTATGAATACGCAGGCCGCCGCTACAGCACGCGCACGGCCACGGCCCCCGGCGAATGGCTGCCGCTGAGCGTGCAGCCTGCCTCTGCAGCCTACGACAACCCACCGCCCCAGGACTATGCCAACACGGTGCCCGAGCCCGGCGTTGTCGTCAGCAGCCAGCCGGTCTACCGGCAGCCGGTGTATGCGGCGCCGCCTCCTGTCTATGTGGCACCGGCGCCTGTCTACTACGCGCCACCCCCCGTCCTGCTGCAGCCCTCGGTGCAGATTGGCGTGGGCGGCTACTGGGGCGGCCATCGCGGCCACTGGCGTTAAATCGGAGCGCCAGCGCCTCCCCATGCCACGCATCCTGGCATGACAACCAGCAGCAGCGCAGACGCACTGCTGCTTTTTTATGCCTGCCATGCCGCTCAACTGCCCCACCATGTTCCAGAGACGGGCAAAGGCCTCGCCTACAATGGCGGTTTTCCTCCTTTTACCTGTTGTCCTCCATGATCACTGAGAGCATTGACGGCGTACGCCTCACCACCAAGGCCAATGTTTATTTTGATGGCAAGTGCGTCAGCCACAGCTACCAGCTGGCCGATGGCACCAAGCAATCGGTCGGTGTGGTGCTTGCAGCCACCTTGACCTTTGGCACGGCCGCCGCCGAGATCATGGAGTGTGTGGCCGGCGCCTGCGAGTACAAGCTCGACGGCAGCGACGCATGGCAAAAGTCCGGCCCTGGCGAGAAGTTCAGCGTTCCGGCCAACAGCAAGTTCGACATCCGCGTGGCCGAGGCCTACCACTACATCTGCCACTACGCCTGATTTTTGGGGGCCGGCGCCGTGCTACCGAGCGCATGCCTCCCACTGCACAGCGCTGGCCGGGCTGACCGCTGAACCAGCCCATACCCGGACAGCACCGCAGCAGCGCCTGTTTTTAGAGAAAAGCCACACCATGGAAACCATCCTGCAACATGTTCCCGTCGGCCAGAAGGTCGGCATCGCCTTCTCCGGCGGCCTCGACACCAGCGCAGCGCTGCGCTGGATGAAGAATAAGGGCGCCCTGCCCTATGCCTACACGGCCAACCTGGGCCAGCCCGATGAGTCCGATTACGACGAAATCCCGCGCAAGGCCATGGAATACGGTGCCGAGAAGGCCCGCCTGATCGACTGCCGCAGTCAGCTGGCCAACGAAGGTATCGCCGCCATCCAGGCCGGCGCCTTCCACATCTCCACCGGTGGCATCACCTACTTCAATACTACGCCGCTGGGCCGTGCCGTGACCGGCACCATGCTGGTGGCCGCGATGAAGGAAGACGACGTCAACATCTGGGGCGATGGCTCGACCTTCAAGGGCAACGACATCGAGCGTTTCTACCGCTACGGCCTGCTTACCAACCCCGCGCTGAAGATCTACAAGCCCTGGCTGGACCAGACCTTCATCGACGAGCTGGGCGGTCGCGCCGAGATGTCGGCCTTCATGACCAAGGAAGGTTTTGGCTACAAGATGAGCGCGGAGAAGGCCTACTCGACCGACTCCAACATGCTGGGCGCCACCCATGAAGCCAAGGACCTGGAGTTCTTGAACAGCGGTATCCGCATCGTCAACCCCATCATGGGCGTGGCGTTCTGGAAGCCCGAAGTCGAAGTCAAGGCCGAGGAAGTCTCCGTCACCTTCGAAGAAGGCCGCCCTGTGGCCCTGAACGGCCAGCGCATCGAAGACCCTGTGGCTTTCTTCCTGGAAGCCAACCGCATCGGCGGCCGCCACGGCCTGGGCATGAGCGACCAGATCGAGAACCGCATCATCGAAGCCAAGAGCCGCGGCATCTACGAAGCCCCCGGCATGGCACTGCTGCACATCGCCTATGAGCGCCTGGTCACCGGCATCCACAACGAAGACACCATCGAGCAGTACCGCATCAACGGTCTGCGCCTGGGCCGTCTGCTGTACCAGGGCCGCTGGTTCGATCCACAGGCCATCATGCTGCGCGAAACCGCCCAGCGCTGGGTAGCCCGCGCCATCACCGGCACGGTGACCCTGGAGCTGCGCCGTGGCAATGACTACTCGCTGCTGAACACCGAATCTGCCAACCTGACCTACAAGCCCGAGCGCCTGTCGATGGAAAAGGTCGAGGACGCGCCATTCAGCCCTGCCGACCGCATTGGCCAGCTGACCATGCGCAATCTGGACCTGATGGACACCCGCGACAAGCTGGCCATCTACACCCAGACCGGCCTGCTGACCGCCAGCGGCAGCCACGCGCTGCCCCAGTTGGGCAACGACAAAAAGTAATTCCGCCAGCGGAATCCTTCCTACTCAGCAAAAACCGCTGTGTGCCTGCCAAGGCCACAGCGGTTTTTTATCGTCTGAATGCGCGAGGGAAGAACGGCGTTCAGGCCTCGGCCACCAGGTAGACCTTCTTCACAAAGCTGTCCACCTCCCAGTGGCCGGTCCAGCCCTCGGGCATGATGAAATGGTCGCCCACGCCAAAGCGGTGCACGGTGCCATCAGGGTCGACCAGGCGGCAGTCGCCTTCGACAATGAAGCAAAACTCGATGTAGCCCTGCACATTGGAGCTGAAATGGCCGGCGCTGGACTGCCAGGTGCCCGAGCTCACCTTGCCGCCCAGACCCTCAAATACGTTCATCGTCTGGTATTCGGTGTTGCCGCTGATCGGGCGGCTGGGCTTGCCGATGACGGGATTGACCAGGGTCTTGGCAGGCCAATGGATGATGGAGATCTTGGAGTCGGCGGAGCGGGGATGGGACATGGCGGGGATCAAGGAGCTTGTGCAAATGCGCAAGCAGGCATTATCTGGCAGCGCTGCTGCGCGGCGCCTTGCCCCTTTGTGAAAAGCCCAAGAAAAGGCGGCTCCGATGGAGCCGCCTGCTTGTATCTGGCACGCCTGCAGGCGCTTTAGATGAAAGATCAGTGGAACTGCTCTTCTTCGGTCGAGCCGGTCAGCGCCTTGACGCTGGACGAGCCGCCCTGGATCACCGTGGTCACATCGTCGAAGTAGCCTGCGCCCACTTCCTGCTGGTGCGACACAAAGGTGTAGCCTTGCTCACGGGCAGCGAATTCGGGCTCCTGGATCATTTCCACATAGTGCTTCATGCCTTCGCCACGGGCATAGGCGTGGGCGAACTTGAAGGTGTTGTACCAGTTGCTGTGGATACCAGCCAAGGTGATGAACTGGTACTTGTAGCCCAGCGCAGCCAGCTCGTCCTGGAACTTGGCAATCGTGGCATCGTCAAGGTTCTTCTTCCAGTTGAAGGACGGCGAGCAGTTGTAGCTCAGCAGCTTGCCGGGGCTGGCGGCATGCACCGCCTGGGCAAACTCACGGGCAAAGCCCAGGTCCGGCGTGCCGGTCTCGCACCACACCAGATCGGCATAGGGGGCATAGGCCACGCCTCGGCTGATCGCCTGCTCCAGACCGTTCTTGACGCGGTAGAAGCCTTCCTGCGTGCGCTCGCCCACCAGGAAGGGCTTGTCATTGGCATCGTGGTCGCTGGTGATCAGGTTGGCCGCTTCGGCGTCGGTGCGGGCCAGCACGATCGTGGGCACGCCCATTACGTCAGCTGCAAAACGCGCGGCAATCAGCTTCTCGCAGGCTTCATGCGTAGGCACCAGCACCTTGCCGCCCATGTGTCCGCACTTCTTGACGGCTGCCAGCTGGTCCTCGAAGTGCACGCCGGCGGCGCCCGAGGCAATCATGTTCTTCATCAGCTCGAAGGCATTGAGCACGCCGCCAAAGCCCGCTTCTGCATCGGCCACGATCGGCAGGAAGTAGTCGATGAATTCCTTGTCGCCGGGATTCACACCCTTGGCCCACTGGATTTCGTCAGCGCGCTTGAAGGTGTTGTTGATGCGGCGCACCATGGTCGGCACCGAGTCGTAGGCGTAGAGCGATTGGTCGGGATACATGGTCTCGGACGTGTTGCCGTCGGCAGCCACCTGCCAGCCCGACAGGTAGACCGCTTCCAGACCCGCCTTGGCCTGCTGCATGGCCTGGCCGGCGGTGATCGCGCCGAAGGCATTCACATAGCCCTTCTTGGCTCCCCCATTGATCTTGTCCCACAGCACCTGGGCACCGCGCTGTGCCAGGGTGTACTCCGGCTGCACGCTGCCACGCAGACGCACCACATCGGCGGCCGAGTAACCGCGCTTGACGCCCTTCCAGCGGGGGTTTTGCGCCCAATCCAGTTCAAGGGCGGCAATTTGCTGTTCGCGGCTGAGTTGCTGGTTCAGTTTCTGGGACATGGGAAGCTCCTGTGGTCAAGTTGGATGAACTAACGGATCGAAAACCGGTGGACAGATACCGTCTGTCCATGGCTTTAACTGTACGCCCGTGCCAGCGAATTTTTTGTCTTATGTCTTATATAAGACTAAATTTTTATTATTAAAAATCAACAATCTTAACTATGTATTCCGCATTAAGAAAAGACATTTCTCATATTGAGAAATATTGATGCACTGCAATAATTTCTTATTTCACAATATGAGAATTCATTTTCACAGAGAGCATGGCCACCGCGTCGGCCCGCTCTTCGCCAACCAGGGGCCAATTGCGGCATGATGCAGCAGGCCCATTGTGCAAAGCGGATGTGACAGCTTTCTTGCGCAGGGGGCCGAGTGACCGGCTCACCGTTTCATCGCCTTGCTCCCATGCGCATCCATAGCAAACCCCTCGCTTTTTTCTATCTGGCACTCAGCATGTCGCTGGTGGGTGCCTATGTGGCGTTGTCCAAACCCCTGGCAGCCACCTTTCCTGTCTTGCTGCTGGCCTGGCTGCGTTTTGGCATCGGCGGGGTGGCGATGCTCGGGTGGATCAGGCGGCCAGCGGCAGAGCCGCCGTTGCCCGCGCGAGCCAAGGGCCTGCTGTTTCTGGAGTCCTTTTTTGGCAACTTTCTCTTCACGCTGTGCATGATCACGGGGGTGTCGTTGACCAGCGCCGTCACCGCCAGCGTGACGATGGCCACGATCCCCGCAGCCATTGCGCTGCTGAGCTGGCTGGTGCTCAAGGAGCGCATCAGCCTGCGGGTGATGATCGCGATCAGCCTGGCGGTGCTGGGCATTGTGCTGCTGGCTTTTGCCAAACCGGAGGCCAGCGCGCCCCCCGGCGCGGCGGCATCGGCAGATCCCGTCAGGCATGGGCTGGGCCAGTTGCTGCTCGTGGGCGCGGTGCTGTGCGAAGCGGTCTATGCCGTCATCGGTAAAAAACTGACCAGCAGCCTGAGTCCCAAGCGGATTGCGGCACTGATCAACCTGTGGGGCTTTGTGCTCACCCTGCCTTTCGGGCTGTACCTGGCCTGGCATTTCGACTTTGCGCAGGTACCGGTGGCCACCTGGCTGCTGCTGGTGGGCTACGCGCTGGCGGCCTGCATGGTCACCGTCTGGTTGTGGATGACGGGCCTTCAGGTGGTCCCCGCGTCGCAAAGCGCCGTGTTCACCGTGATGCTGCCGCTGTCCACTGCGCTGGTGGGGGTGGTCTTCCTCGGCGAGACCCTCAACGGCCTGCAGATGCTGGCCTTTGCGATTGCCGTCTCCAGTCTGGCCCTGGCGACCTTGCCCCTGCCCCAGCGTGGCAGAGGGCAGACAGTTTTGCAACGCGACCCGGATTGACACCGCCCCGCGAGCCAGTACCATGCGTCGAGGGGCGCAAGCTCCAAACTGACAAGAATCAACGCGCTACGCTGCTTGCTGATAGCTTTGATCCATCAACAAAGGTTAGCAAAGCTAAAACAAGCAACATTTCGAGGCAAAAAAATGCGCCTCTCCCTTGGAAAGCCGATTTTTTGCCGTTAGCATGGCTGTAACCAGCGGAGCACAGCTCTGGCTGGCATAGAGATATTGACACAAGGAAACCAAAACATGGCAACCGCATCCAAGACCGCAGCGCCTGCAAAGAAGCGCACCCCGAACGCAGCTTTCATGAAGCCTCTGACCCCTAGCGCCGAACTGGGCGCTGTGGTGGGCACCGCTCCGCTGCCACGCACCGAGATCATCAGCAAGCTGTGGGTCTACATCAAGGCCCACAACCTGCAAGACGCTGCCAACAAGCGCATGATCAACGCCGATGACAAGCTCAAGAAAGTGTTCGGCAAGCCCCAGGTGTCGATGTTCGAGATGGCGGGTCTGATCGGCAAGCACGTCAAGTAAGCCAGCCCGGTATTTTGCAGCGCCGCTCTTGGCGCCGCACGAAGAACCAGCATCTCCCATGCTGGTTTTTTTACGTCTGTCCGCAGGCATCGCACAGGAGTCCATCGCAGCGTCCCTGGCGTTCAGGTATCGGCCCCAGCGGCACTGGCCCGCCAGCGCAGACCACGGCGCGGCAAACACCGCCCCCGCCCATCGCATTCACGGCTCCGTCACGCGTCTGGAGCTCACCATCTGGCGGCGCCATGCCCCAAGACCCAGGTTAAAGAACGGCGCTGCTGCCGATTTGTCACCAGACCTTTCTGACTGAACAGTTTTCACCCGGCCCTCAGAACATTGATCTATAACAATAAATTCGTTCAATGGAGCAAAAAACCATAGGCTATCAGCGGGCTGCCGCACACAGCACCCCTATTGCGGTCAGGAGATTATTGCGAATGCGACAAATTCTTATTTATAATTCCCTTCAATTATTCACTAGCCAGCCACCACGCTGTTCATCTGACCATGATCGTTTGTGTATGCCGCAGAGTCTCGGACAAAGAGATCGCTCGCCACGCGCATGCGGGGATGTCTTTCGATGAGATCCAGTTCGAACTGGGTGTTGGACTGCAATGCGGCTGCTGCGAAGGTTGTGCCCGCGATGTGGTCGAACAGTGCAGCGCGTCGCGTCCGGTTGCAGCTCTGCGCAATGAAGCTGCAGTGCACCCGGTCCAGCTTGCCACCCCCATCCTGGAAAGCAAAGCATGGAACTCTTCGCCGCTGTCTTCGGTAGCCTGATTCTGGTTGCCGCCTCTCTCTGGTGGGTCTTTCGGAAATAAGCCACCAACGCATTGATATGCCGTGCTGCGGCTTGAGGCTGCAGCATTTTTTATTGCCCTTATGCTTTCACCAGACCCTTACAGCCCCGCCAACAAACTGGGGCGCAATATCGTGGTTACGGGTTCGGTGCTGGCAGCGCACGTCGCAGGTCTTTGGGCCTTGCAGGCGGGCCTGCTCAAGAGTGCGGCCATCGAGATGCCCAAGCCCGAGCCGGTCATGGTGCAGCTGATTGCGCCCGAGCCCATGCCCGTGGTTGCGCCGCCGCCTCCTCCGACACCCAAGCCGCCGCCCCCGGCGCCGGCACCACCGCCAAAACCCAAGCCCAAGCCCGTGCCCAAACCTGCACCCAAGCCACAGGCGATCAAGGATCCGACGCCTGCGCCCAATGCAGTGACCGGCACGACGGAGGCCCAGCCACCGGCACCGCCCATCGAGGCGCCGCCGCCCGCTCCGCCCTCGCCTCCCCCAGCTCCGCCCGCACCGCCAGCGCCCCCACCTCCACCGGTGATACAGCTGCCGTCGAGCAACGCCGCCTACCTGAACAATCCCGCCCCGCAGTACCCGGCCATCAGCCGCCGCATGGGCGAGACAGGGACCACGATCGTTCGCGCCTACATTGATGAAGAAGGCAAGCCCCAGGAGCTGCAGCTCAAGCAGTCCAGCGGGTATGACCGCCTTGACCAGGCCGCGCTCGATACGGTGCGCAAATGGCGCTTCAAGGCAGGCACCTCCAACGGAACTCCCCGGCCCATGTGGGTCAACGTGCCCATCAAGTGGGAACTCAATTAAATCGTACGGAAATAGGATCAGTTATGGACTCGCAATTCGGCATCGCCCACGTCTGGGCTCAGGGAGATTTCGTGACCAAGACGGTCGCAGTCATTCTGGTGGCCATGTCTCTCGCCTCCTGGATCGTGATCGTCATCAAGGCGCTCGATATCATGCGTTTCAAGAAGTACGCCCGCAATGCCCAGGATTTCTGGCACAGCGCGGACTTCGCCGCCGGCCTGAGCAAGCTCGGCGAGCAAGGTGACAACCCGTTCCGCCAGCTGGCCATCGAAGGCCGCGAAGCCACCGCCCACCACCGCAAAACTGCCGAGCACCTGCATGACTCGCTGGATGTCAGCGACTGGATCACACGCTGCCTGCGCAATGGCATCGATGAGTTCACGGCCCGCGCCCAGTCGGGTCTGGCCGTGCTCGCATCGGTGGGCTCCACCGCTCCCTTCATCGGTCTGTTCGGCACCGTCTGGGGCATATACCATGCACTGGTCGCCATCGGCATGTCGGGCCAGTCTTCGATCGACAAGGTCGCCGGCCCCATCGGCGAGGCACTGATCATGACCGCACTGGGCCTGGCCGTTGCGATTCCCGCCGTGCTGGGTTACAACGCGCTGGTGCGTGGCAACAAGTCGGTGCTCAACCGCCTCAACAGCTTCGCCCACGACCTGCATGCCTTCTTCGTCACCGGCACGCGCCTGAACGTCGATGCCAGCAAGCCCGGTGCCGTCGTCACGCCGCTGAAGAAAGGTGCCTGATCATGGCTTTTGGAACGCAAGACGATGCCGATGAGGTCATGAATGAGATCAACATGACGCCGCTGGTCGACGTCATGCTGGTGCTGCTCATCATCTTCATCATCACCGTGCCGGTGATGAAGCACTCGGTCAACATCGACCTGCCGCGCGCCGTCAACACGCCCGAAGATGCCAAGCCGGACACCATCCAGCTGGCCATCCTGCCCGACGGCAGCTACAACTGGAATGGCAAGGCCGTGACCGACGCCGAGCTGGAAGCCAACATGCAGACCGAGGCCAGCAAGGAGCCCCAGCCTGAACTGCACATCCGCGGCGCGCGCGATGTGAAGTACGAGAAGGTGGCCCAGGCCATGGCTGCAGCCCAGCGCAGCAACCTCAAGAAGATCGGTTTCATCACCGACCAGGTGGGCGAATAGACTGCGCCCTTCCTCTCCCCCCAAGGGCTCCGGCAGGAGCCCTTTTTGCTGCCCGAACGCCGGCCCGGCGCCGCTCCCGGTTTACCCGCAGTGACGCCTCAGCGACGCGACAACGCTGCCGGCCCTGCCTAAACTGGACCGCAGGACAAGCGCCGTGGCGACCTGTACTGGCCGAAGCAGCGGCGGGCAAACCGACCATCACCAGCGCCTCCCCCAACTATCCATAGTGAGGAGACACCGATTGATGCAGACGTCCCGCAACCCGACATTTCCCGCCTCTTTGCGCCGGCGCCACATGCTGCGCCTGGCCGTCGCCAGCGCCGCTGCCAGCGGACTGCCGCTGGCCTCCGTCGCCCATGCGGCCAGCGACAAGGCGGCCTTCCCGACCAAGGCCCTGCGCGTGGTCGTTCCCTTTGCGCCGGGGGGTGCCACCGATGTGCTGGCGCGCAGCGTCAGCGACCGGCTCGGCCAGCAGCTGGGACAGCCGGCCATCGTGGACAACCGCCCAGGCGCGGCGGGTTTGCTCGCCTGCGATGCGGTCGCCAAGGCAGCGGCTGATGGCCATACGCTCACACTGGGCACGACCAGCACCATGCTGTCGAATCAGTTCATGTTCAAAAAGCTCTCCTATGATCCGCAAAAGGACCTGGTGCCCGTCATGCGCATCTGCTGGGCACCCATTGTGCTGGTGACCAATGCCCAGATTCCGGTGCGCAATCTGCAGGAGCTGATGGCCTATATCAGCGCCAACAAAGGCAAGCTCTCGTATGGCAGTTATGGCATTGGCTCGCAGGGCCATCTGGTGCTGGCCAGTCTGAGCAACCTGACCCAGGCCGACATGAGCCACATCGCCTACAAGGGCGAGGCGCCGATGGTGCAGGACCTCGTCGGTGGCCAGTTGATGATGGGTATTGGCAGCATCCTCTCACTCAAGCAGCATATCGACAGCGGCAAGCTGCGCGCGATCAGCTTTACCGGGCCCAACCGCGTGCCCGCGCTGCCCGACGTGCCCACCTTCGCCGAGCAGGGCCACCGGGAAGATGCATTCACGATCTCTGGCTGGCTCGGCATAGCGGCCACGGGTGGCACCCCTGCCGCTGTCGTCGAGCAGCTGGGTGCCGAGGTACGCAAGGCGCTGCTGACCCGCGAGGTGAATGCCCGGGTGTTGGTGGCGGGCTTTGTGCCCTTCACCGACGACAGTCCCGCACGCTTTCAGGCCGATTGGAAGCGGGAGCTGCCGATCTGGAAAAAGCTGCTCGCCGATGCCGGCGTACAGCCCACCTGAGCTCCGCTGCGGCTCCGGCTCCGCACACACCAGGGCGCGCAACCACGGCACAGTGCTTCTGTGCCGTGGTTTTTTGCCTTTTACCACGGCAAATTTCAAATTAACACTGGACTTCACGAATACGAATCGTTATCATTTGCTTCAGTTTTATCCCTGTGAGCACCGCCATGCAAACCATCGCCCGACCCGCCACCCCGCTCGCCGCCGCCAGCAAGAGTGCCAGTGCGTCCCAAGGCCATGCCACGCCATCGGCCGCGCTGGAAAGCAGTACGCTGCTGCAAGGCGCCAAAGCGGTGTCCATCGTTCACAACGGCGCCATCTACCGTCTGCAGACCACCAAGCTCGGCAAGCTGATCCTGACGAAATAAGCCCCAGGCTCTGGCAGCCGCTTGCCGCGCTGCCCGCTTGCGCGCCAGCGCAAGGCTCTGCGCCCGGCAAAAAGCCAACTTCTTGAAGTTGGCTTTTTTAATGCCTGTGACCCGTCCGTATTAGCGTTGACACCTTGGACTTA